>JAWCLH010000018.1 GCA_038851035.1 Thermoplasmata archaeon | reverse complement strand
CGGACACAGGCTTCATAACAGTCAGGTGCAAGGACTGCGGGAACACCCAGATGGTCTTCGAGAGGGCCTCAACTCCCGTGAACTGTCTGGTGTGCGGCGCCACGGTGGCGACGCCGACGGGCGGGAAGGCGAAAATACGGGAGGAGTGCGAGGTGCTAGGGAGGGTGACGGACTAGATGGTCAAACTCTCGCCCTACCCCGAAGAGGGGGAGCTGGTGGTCTGCACCGTGAAGGAGGTGAAGAGCTTCGGAGCCTTCGTCGAGCTGAACGAGTACAAGGGGAAGGAGGGCTTCATACACATCGCCGAGGTGGCGACGGGCTGGGTCAAGTACATCAGGGACCACGTGCGCGAGGGTCAGAAGGTGGTCTGCAAGGTCCTCCGCGTCGACCCATCCAAGCAGCACATAGACCTCTCCCTGAAGCAGGTCAACGACCACCAGAGGAAGGAGAAGATACAGGAGTGGAAGAACGAGCAGAGGGCCGAGAAGCTCTTCGAGCTCGTGGCCCAGGCCCTGAAGAAGCCGGTCGAGGCCTGCTACGAGGAGTTCGGGAGGGCGCTGGTGGAGAGGTTCGGGAGCCTCTACGCGGTTTTCGAGGAGTGCGCGGTGGACCAGAGGGCGCTGGAGAAGGAGGGCTTCAAGGGCCCTTGGGTGAAGGCGCTCGTGCGCGTTGCGCAGGAGAACATAGTACCGCCGAGGGTCGAGATTCACGGCCAGTTCGAGCTCGTGTGGGAGGGCCCAGACGGCGTTAAGAAAATCAAGGAGGCCCTCATGCTGGCCGAGGGTTCCCATGGGGGAGGGGAGGTCACGATACAGTACCTCGGCGCTCCCCGGTACAGAATCACCGTCTCCGCGCTGGACTACCGGACTGCGGAGGAATCTCTCAAGGGAGCGGTGGAGCGCGTTCTGGAGCACGTAAAGAAGTGCGGCGGCCGCGCGAGCTTCACTAGGGAGAGGGGAGGGAGTTGCGCTCACACCTGAGGAAGTGTCCCGCTTGCGGGCTCTATACCCTGAAGGCATCCTGCGGCTCCTGCGGCGCGGCCACCCGCGTCGCGGCTCCGGCGCGGTTCTCCCCCGAGGACCATTACGGCGTCTACAGGAGGCGGCTGAAGAGGGAGCTGGAGGGCGAGAGCAGTGGATGAGGCGCTTGTGATTCATCACGAGAAGCCCGAGCTGAACAACCCCGTGCTCATCGAGGGTCTCCCGGGCGTCGGGAACGTGGGCAAGCTAGCGGCGGACCACCTCGTCGACGTTCTCAGAGCGAAGAAATTCATCACAATATGGAGCAAGCACCTGCCCCCGCAGGTCCTGGTCGGGGATGACGGCGTAATTCGCCTGGTCAGCAACGAGCTCTACTATGTGAAGAGGAAGGGGCGCGAAGTTCCGGATCTGATATTTCTGGTCGGAGACTATCAGGGAATCACACCCGAGGGGCAGTACGAGCTCTCCTTCAAGGCTCTCCAGCTACTAGAGAAATACAAGCTCAGCAGAATCTATACCCTCGGTGGCTACGGCGTCGGGCGCATCGTGGAGAAGCCGAGGGTCCTTGGCGCCGCGACCTCCCCCGAGCTCGTCGAGGAGATGAAGCGCGCGGGCGTGGTCTTTTCTAGCGGGGAGCCCGGGAGCGGCATCATCGGCGCCAGCGGCCTCCTGCTCGGGCTCGCGGCACTTTGGAAGATTCCGGGCGTGTGTCTGATGGGAGAGACCTCGGGCTACTTCGTCGACCCGAAGAGCGCCCGCATGGTGCTCGAAGTTCTCTCCTCACTGCTCGGCATCAAGGTGGACTACACGGCCCTCGAGGAGAAGGCCCAGCAGATCGAGAGGCTGACGGCCCAGTTCAAAGAGGCGGAGAAGGCGATGGCGGAGTCCCGGGCCGAGGACCTCAGGTACATCGGGTAGCGGCGCGCGGCGCGGGAGCGGCCACGCGGGCGAAGGCCGGGGAAAATATATATCGTAAACTGGGGATAAGGTAAGAGGGAATGACGGCGGACGAGGGCTCCGGGGGTCCGGGACCCGGAAGGAACGGGAAAGCGGTTAAGAAGGTCAAGAAGGTCAAGAGAGCGGCTGCGCCTTCCGCTGGCACTGGACCCCTCCCCCAGCCCCCGCCCCCTCCGGGTCCCGGGCAGCCGCCCACACCGCTCGCCCCCTCCACGCCCGCGCCCCCGGCTCGACTTGAGGCCCAGCCTCCGGTCGTCCAGACACCCCCGCCCCCTCCCCCGCCTCCACCTCCCACACCTTCGGCGCCGCAGCCACCGCCGCCGGCGCCGTCGCCGCCGGAGCCCCCGGCCCCGCCGCAGGCCGCCGGCTCGAGGCCTTCAACGGGCTATCTATCCACGATCGACATCGACAAGCTGACCGAGGAGCTCGAGAAGAACATCCTGAGCACGCTGACGAGCGAGCTGGGGGAATTACTGGCGTCCGAGCCATCCGAGCGTGAGCCCGGAGCGGAACAGCCGACCGGCGCGCCCACCGCGCCGGCGCCGCCCGCGCCTCCCCCGCCCCCCCGGCCCCGCGGGGCACCTGGCCCCGCAGCCCCCCCGCAAACCCCCGAGGCCCCGGCATCCGCCCCGCCTCCCCCCTCTCCCCCTCCGCCGAGGCCCGCGCCTGCCCCACCTGCACCGTCGAGGGCGTGGGACAGCGAGCAGCGGGAGAGGAGGGTGGCGCAGAGGCTGGGGCGAGAGTTCGACAAGCTGCCCGCCAACATGCGGAACGAGCTCGTCAAGACGCTGGCGAGGACGGACGACCCGAAGGTCAGGGCGGACGTTGTGATAGCGACGGCGAGCAACTTCGACAAGCTACCGCCCGACGTTCAGGCGCTCCTCAGGGCGCTCGCGAACGATCGGGATTCCCGGGTGAGGGAGGAGGTTGCGTTCGAGCTCAACCGTAGCTTCGCCCGGATACCTCCGGAGTATAGGAACGAGCTGATTCCGCTCCTCGCCCGCGACGTCGACGCCAAGGTGCGCGAGGACATCGTCGCCGCAATAGCGGCCTACTACGACCAGCACCCACCCCACATTCAGGGCCTGCTGCGCGCGCTGGCGGCCGACAAGAAAGCGAGCGTGAGGGAGCAGGTCAGGGTTGAGATTCAGACCTACGCCCACAGAATTCCAGAGGAGGTGAGGAGGGACCTCCTGAGAATAATGGAGGAGACGGCGATTCTGGAGGCCGGGGCCGCGGGAGGGGAGAGGGGCGAGCTCTGAGGAGGGGCGGGGGGACTGGGGGGATGGGTTGGGGCGAGCGCGCAGGAGGGGGTGCGGGTAAGGAGGTTGCTCTGTCATGGACCCCGTGGGAATCTACTTCGTTGGAACCGCCGGAGCTGGCAAGACCTCGCTCACGCGCGCGATGCAGGCCTGGATGGAGCTCAAGGGTCTGGACAGCGTGACCGTCAATCTCGACCCGGGGGCGGAGAGTCTCCCCTATTCACCCGAGTACGACATCCGCGAGTGGCTCTCGCTCAGGGACGTGATGGAGGAATACGGCCTCGGGCCCAACGGAGCCCAGATCGCGTGCGCCGACATGCTGGCGATGAGGGTCGGCGAGATTCGCGAGATACTCGACGGCTTCAGGAGCCCCTACATCCTCATCGACACACCCGGCCAGCTCGAGCTCTTCGCCTTCCGGAGGTCCAGCCGGCGCGTGGTCGATGCGCTGACAGGAGAGCGCTCGGCGCTTGCGTTCCTCATAGACCCGGTTCTGGCGAAAGTCCCCTCGGGGTTCATATCGCAGCTGATGCTCAGCGCGACGGTCCAGTTCAGGTTCGCGATGCCGATGATGAACGTGGTCAGCAAGGCCGACCTCCTCGAGGAGGAGGAGCTTGCGAGGCTCAGGCGCTGGGCCGAGGACGGGCTGAGCCTCCAGGCGGCAGCGCAGGAGGAGCTCGCGGGTGCTCAGGTCCAGTTCAACGTCGAGCTCTTCAGGGCGCTCGAGAGCGTGGGCGCGTTCAGGAACTTCATCACCGCCTCCGCTGAGGAGATGAGCGGGATGGAGGACATCTACGCCGCGGTGCAGGCCCACTTCTTCGCGGGCGAGGACCTGACGAAGGACTAATTCGCCGCCGCGCGGCCGGGGGGGCGAGGGGCGCGGGGCCGGGAGGCCCGGGCGACGGAGGCGCGAGTGAATTGGCGGCCGGCGGGTGCGTGGGCCCGAGTGCGCTCGGGCAGTGCTGGCGAGCTCCCCCGGCCTCAAGTATTAAATAACCGCCACATCGATTACTCGCTGGTGGTCTGAAATGCCGAGGAGGAGCCGCGCGACGCGCCAGCTGCTGACGCAGTGGCGTCACTACATTGCTGCGACGAGGAGGAACCTGAGCGACTTTCCGGACCTAAAGGAAGCGCTCGACGCTTTCGAGGCCAAGGTGAACGATATCGAGGCGACCAATCAGAGGCAGGAGAACCTTAAGGCGGAGCTGAAGGCGACGACGAAGGCGCTCGTGGCCTCGATGCGAGAGGCGGCCCGGACCGCCTCGATGCTCAAGAGGCGCTGGGAGGCGAAGTACGGCCCCCGCTCTCCAAGGCTCAGGGAGCTCGTCCCCGCGACCGAGGGCACCGTCAGGAGCCCGCCCGCGAAGGAGTGAGGAGCCGGCCACAGACGGCGGCGCTCCGCCTTCGGCCCTCTTGGGCCCCGCAACGACATCCGGGCCCCCGGCCGCGGGGCGCGGGACCCTCCGCACGAATTCGTGCGGCGGCGCGAGCCCGCGCGGGACGCGCGCCAGCCGGCGCGGGAGCCGCGCCACCCTGCCCGCGAGCCGCGCCATCTGGCGCGAGAGCCGCGCCGTGCGCCGCGCTGGCCTCGCCACGTGGCGCGAGGGCCGCGCCATGCGGCGCGCCGTTCGCGCCGTCCGGCGCAGGGGCCGCGCCATGCGTCTCGAGGGCCGCGCCGTCCGGCGCGGATGTCGCGCGCGGCCCTCCCACGGGCAGCCCCGGCCTCGCGCCCCCGGCGCGCCGCCCGGCCCGCCGGAAATCATACCAATAATGATTAATACCAAATAAGTAGAAGCGGATACGGGTCGGCGGGGTCGGCGTGGCCAAGCTCACAATCCGGGAGGGCTACGACAGGGTCGAGTTCGTCCCGCGAAAGCTCAGGGGCTACATCGACCTCGTCAGGCCATTCACGCTGCTGGCGCCCGCGATCGGCGGGACCGCGGCCGCGCTCATCGGCCTCTCTGTCTCGAATGGCGGGGCCGTCTCGAGGGCCGTTCTAATCGACCACGCCACCGAGCTCCTCTGGGGCGTGAGCGCGCTCGTGCTCGTCAATGCCGCCTCCAATGCCCTCAACGCCGCCTACGACGCTGAGATTGACAAAATCAACAAGCCCTACAGGCCCGTCCCCTCGGGCGTCGTGACAAAGGACGAGGCGAGGTCCATCGCCTGGATTCTCTACCTCGTCACAATCTGGAGGGCCGCCACGGCCTTCAGGCTCACATTCAGCTTCCTCGTTCTCCTGATAATGCTGATAACAATCACCTACTCGATGCCCCCGCTCAGGCTCAAGAAGAGGCTCTGGGTCTCCAACATTGTGATCGCGATCACCCGGGGCACGCTGGGCTTCGTCGCGGCCTGGTCCATCTTCGACGACCCGCTGCTCCCGCACGGCCCCCTGCCGTTCGACCCCGCGCCCTTCGTTATCGGGGGCATCATGAGCGTCTTCCTCACCGGAGCCACGACGACGAAGGACTTCACGGACGTCGAGGGCGACAGGAGGTTCGGCGTCAGGACGCTCCCCGTTGTCTACGGGCCCCGCAAGGCGGCTCTCCTCTCCTCGCCCTTCCTCGTCCTCCCCTTCGCCCTGATTCCCGCCGCCACATACCTCGACGTTCTGAAGATGCAGGCGAACTACCTCGTCCTCCTGCTCCCCTGGGCGCTCTACCTGATTCACCTGCTCAGGGAGGCGAGGTTCGAGCAGGACCCGCACCTCGAGAACAGCCCCGTCTGGAAGCACATGTACCTGATGCTGCTCGCCATGCAGCTCGGCTTCATGGCCGTCTTCGTCCTCCCACTCCCGTGGCCGTTCTCGTAGACTCCCTGTGTTCCGCCCCGCGAGCGCCGGGACCGAACGGCTCCCCCGAACCCTCCCCGGAGAGCACCGGCTCCTCCCCCGCGCCCCGCCACCGCCACAGCCCGCCCCCGCCACGCCCCCAGCGGGTTCTATCGCTCCTCCGCTGCCCCCCCTCCGCCGCTCCACCGGCTTTCCCCGCGCCCATCCATTCCCTCCACCCGTCCCTCCTCCCCCGGAGCCAACGAACATCAGCCCTCCCGGCCCTCCAGACTCCCCTCCGCAGTCGGCCCGCAGCCGCAGCCGCGCGCGTAGGAGCGGGCCTGACCCCGGGCCTAAACCGGCCCCCGCCCTCTTCTCTCCCTCCTCCGCGCGCTCGCCCCCCAGTGGCGCCTCCGCCTCTCCTCCGCCGGTGCGCGCACGAGCCTCTCGTAGGCGCTGCGAGCCGCGGCCGGCCCGGCCCGCGCCGCCAGATACCTCCAGCCCAGCGCCGCGAGCGCGAGCGCCGCGACCAGCGCGCCCGCGGAGGCGGCGAGCCACGGGGTGACGCCCCCCTCCTCCCTCTCGAGTACCGTCACGTTCACCGAAGCCATCGAGGAGGCTCCCCTCTCGTCCGTCACGCGCAGCTGGACAGAGTACCTCCCGGCCCTGCCGAAGGAGTGCCTGACGACCTGCACGAGGCCGGTGTCGACCGGGAAGCGGCCCCGGCCCTCGAAGTCCCACTCGAACCTGACGATTCTCCCTCCCCTGTCTGGGTCGTAGGAGCCTCCGGCGTTGAATGTGACAGTCTCCCCCGTGCGCACCCTCGTCCTCGAGGCGCTCAGGTGCGCCACGGGGGGCGTGTTGGGCTCGAGCGTCCTCGCCCAGACCTCGTTCGAGACCGAGCTCAGGCCGTAGGTATCGACCACGCGAACCCTGAACCAGTACCCCGTCGCCGGCCTCAGGCCGGTGTAGTTGTAGACGGTGACCGACTGCGCCAGCACGACCCTCGGCGTCAGGCCGGAGAGCGGGGCGCCCTCCGTCTCGGAGCAGAAGACCTCGTAGCGCGCGAAGTCCGCGTCCAGATTCTGGCTCCACTGCAGGAACACATAGTCCTCGCCCACGTCCACCGGGAACATCAGCGCAACCGCCTGCGGCGGCTTCTCGAGCGTCACGCTCCTGCGCGCCGGGACCGACAGTGCGTGGCCGTCGTAGCACCTCGCCCAGAGCGTGTGGGAGCCCGCGGGCTCGGACGAGGGCCTCCAAACGAAGGACCAGCTCTCCGCCCCCGTCGCCCTCAGCCACCGGCCATCGTCCACCCTGACCTCGACCCAGACCACCGAGTCCCCGGGGTCGGGGTCCGAGGCGTAGCCTGAGAGCTCCACCTCGCCCACGACCGTCTCCCCCTCAGAGGGCCGGAGAATTCCGCAGACCGGCGGGTGGTTGACAGTGAAGGTAACGCGGGCCTCCGAGGAGTTGACGATGCCGTCGCTCGCCTTCGCGAAGACCGCGTGCGGGCCGGCGGGGAGAGGCTCCGTGTCGATGTCGATGTGCCAGCTCTCCGCCCCCTCCGCCGCCCTCCACTCGCCTTCGTCCAACCTAACCCAAACCGCCCTCACTCCTTGCTCCTCGTCCCTCGCGGTGCCCGAGACCCTCATGACGCCCGTGACGACCTCGCCGGGCGAGGGGGTGGCGATGGTGCAGACGGGCGGCGAGTTGGGGCCCAGATTCTGGACGGTCACGTTCCTCACCGCCTCCTCCGACCAGCTCTCGCCGTCCCACGCCCTTGAGCGTATCGTGTGAGGGCCGTCGGGGAGGGCTGTGGTGTTCCACACGTAGCTCCAGCTCTCCGCGCCGCTCGCGGCCGCCCACGGGCCCCCGTCGATCGAGACCCGGACCTCCTCGACTCCGTCCCCAGCGTCGGGGTCCCGGGCCCAACCCCTGACGATGACCTCGCCCGCGACGCCCGCGCCCTCCGCGGGCTCGAGAATCGCCACCGAGGGCGGCCGGTTGGGGTTGCTGACGATGACGAGCCTGCTGTCCTCGACCGAGTGCGCGATGCCGTCGAAGGCCCTCGCGAATATCGTGTGGCCCCCGCTTGGCACCTTCGTGGTGTCCCAAAGGAAGCTCCAGCCCTCCGCCCCGGACGCGAGCTCCCACGGGCCGTCATCGACCCTCACCTCGACGGGGTCGAGCAGGTCGCCGTCCGGGTCCGCGGCCGCGCCCGAGACAAGGACGACGCCGCCGATGACATCGCCCGCGCCGGGCGACGATATGGTGCAGACGGGCGGGCTATTCGGCGGAACGTACCTGAGCACCGTGCCGTTCTCCCCCGCCGCGAGCGCGCAGCTCCCCGACGGCTCCCACGCGAGCGCGAGGAGCGCCGGGTGGCCGGAGGAGACCGTCCAAGAGCAGCTCGAGTTCAGACCGCACAGGAGACCGTCGCCCCCGCCCTGCGCCTCGGCGTCCCTCCCGGCGAGGAGCGCTAGCTCACGTCTGGGGGACCAGGCCACTGATGAGACGCTCCAGTTAAAGGGGAGGGGCACTTCAGAGGCCGAGCTCTGGTTGAAGCTGTATAGAGAGCCCCCGGCGGCGCAGAGGCCCACGCCGCTCCTCTCGCTCCACGCAATCGACGAGACTCCGGTGCCACCGGCCCCGGGAATCGAAACCCCTCCCACCACTTCCCTCCCATCGAATGCAATGACGCAGGGGGCCCCCGTCGAGCGCTCCTGTCCACCGATGAAGTAGAGGCCCCTACCCCTGCACATCGCAGTGAAGCGCCGGGCCCCGTCGGAGAGGGCCTCCGTGACGAACCCCCCCCTGAACTCAAGCACCAGAGCGCCGTCGTCCTCGTTGCCGGCGATGTAGGCCGCGGAGCCGTCCGGGGCCCACGCGATACCCCGGAGCTCGCGACAGAGGGGAATGTCCAGCCGTGTGAGCCCGCTCCCGTCCCACGCGACCAGAAGCCCCCTCTCCACGGCCCCGTCGCGCTCGACGCCAGCTAGTAGGGCCAGAAGGGGCCCCGAGGGCCTGAAGCCAACCGCGTGGAAGCTCCAGCCCGCGTCCGCCGCGATGGCCGAGAAAGCGTCCGGGGGCGTGTGGAGGAGGACCGCCCCTCCCTCGCCCGCGAGCAGAGCCACCCCGGAAGGGCCCCAGTCCAAGGCGCGCAGGGCCTGAACCGCCCCGCTCCCGAGCACTGTCACTTCGCCCCCTCCCGGCGCCGGGGAGGAAACCCCGAATTCCGCAGCGCTGGGGCCGGCACTGCCCGCGAGCGGCGCAGCGCTCTGGAGTAGGAGGGGGAGCAGAGAGATTAGGGCCGCGGCCCCGGGGCCTCGCCGCCCACTCGAGAACATCTGGAAGAACATCTCCGGCGTCGGAGATAAATATATTGGTCCGGGCATGAGACCTCCCTGGGCGCCCGTCGAAAGTTAATTAGATATAGGCAAACCGGAATAGGGGAATCGCTTCGATGCCCATTGTAAAGAGCGCCTAACGGTGAGCGAAATGGTGAAGTGCAAGAAGTGCGGAGAGGAGATCAGGAGCGGGGAGAAGGTGGTGGTCCAGTACGACGGAATCATGATGTACGAGAGGGGCGAGGCCGCGCCCACGCGCTTCGGCTCTCTAACGAAGTACTGGCACAAGAAGTGCAAGCCATGGCACGAGTGATTCGATGGGAGTCAAGCTGGTCGCCTACGACGGCTCCGAGGCCTCCAAAAAGGCCCTCCAGCAGGCCGCGGGGCTCATGAAACCGGGCGACGAGCTGGTTCTGGTCATGGTCGTCCCGACGGCGGTCATCAAGGAGTTCGCGGACGTCCCGCCCGACGTATCGACCTCAAAGGCCCGCGCGATGGTCGAGGCGGCCGTGGAGGAGCTGAGGGGCAGGGGCGTGAGCGCGCGGGGCGTGGTGCGAGAGGGCGACATCGCGGACGAGATTCTCAACCTGAGCGCGGAGCTTAGCGCGGACATCATCGTCATCGGCCACAGGGGCCTGAGCAAGATCGGCCGGTTCGCGATAGGCAGCGTTGCGGACCGCGTCGTGCGCTACGCAAGTAGGCCGGTGCTGATCGTGAGGTAAGGCCCGAAATCTCCCGGGCCGGCCACCCCCACCACCCTCGCGTCCGCTCATGGAGGGGGAGAGCGGGCGGGCGCTCGCCGGACGGGCCGCCGTGAGGACGATGACTGGAATCCGGCGGCGGGAGGGGGGCGGGTCTGGTTGTGGGTGGGCGGGGCGGAATTACTCATTGCGAGGGCTGAGGTACTCGATTACTGTTGCGGTGGTTGCGACGCCTCACCGGTGCTCCAATGAAAAATTTATCTTCTAACACATTCATTTAATAATCGCTGCGAATGCAGGAGTCCGGCATGACAGACAACAAGGGCCCACCGAGTAAATCGGCGGTCCTCCGGAAGCTGTCCTCCAGTGCGGAGAGGCTGCGAGAGTTCGGGGTCAGGAGAATCGGTCTCTTCGGCTCCGTGAGGGCGGGCCGCGCTCGTGAAGATAGTGATATTGATCTTCTGGTCGAGTTCGAGCCCGGCCGGGAGACTTTCGCCGACCTGATGGGCCTTCACTCCTTCCTGACGCAACTGCTGAGAGGGAAAATAGACCTAGTTACCGTGGGCGGCCTCAGCCCCTATCTTGGTCCGCACATCCTCCGCGAGGTTGAATATGCCGAAGGATTGCATTGAGTACCTCAGGCACATCCGGGACGAATGCGAGTATCTGGTCAATCTCACGAAAAAACGAATCTGGAGGAGTTCCTGGCTGATGAAGATTTCAAGAGAGCCTCGGTGAGGAGCCTCGAGATAATCGGGAAGGCAGCCAAGAGAATTCCTGAGGAGTTCCGGATGAGGCACTCCGAAGTCAACTGGAGGGAGATGGCGGGCATGAGGGATGTCCTTATTCATGACTATCTCGGTGTCGACTACAGAATCGTTTGGGATGTGATGACCAAACACATTCCGCCTCTGCTTGAAAAGATTTCCACAATGATTGAGTGATGCCCCTGCTTTTTAAATCTCTCCCGGGCGGGGTGTGGTAATCGTGAGCGTTAACGTGAGCGGTCAGTATCAGAGGCTTTTTTGCGCTCCCTATTGGCCCGCACAGGGGCGGGAGCGGGCTATTCATGAGGGCCCGGGACGCGGCAGGGAATGTGAACAGCATAAAATTAGTCCTGAGCCACGCCACTCCAAAGCCGCACCTGCCAGAGCCGTCTGAAAAAGTCGACTGGCTCCTGCCCGTCGCAATACTGATTGTCATCGCGGCCGCCGGGGCCGGATACATCGCCCTGAGGGCGAGGAAAAGGAGGACGGGCGAGGGGCCCGGGCCCCCGGGGCCGCCGTGAGGCGGATGGCTGAAATCCGGCGGGATATAAATGGGATATAAAGGCTATATAAACCGCGGCCGGATTTACGAAACTCATCGAAAAAAAATACTAGAAGAGCGTTATAGGAAGTGCCGGCTGGAGGGCCGGAAAAAGGGGTAGGGGGAAAGCGATATGAGGCGCGCGCAGAGGGCCAGAGTGGCGAAAGTTTTATGGAGGGCGATGGTCATTGGGATTCTGGTCATGACGACTATTCCAGTTCCAACTTTCGGCACAGGTGGCCCCTCAATTGAAGGATTCGTCACTGCAGAAAATACAGGACAACCTATTGTAAATCTGGACATAACATTTCAGCTCCAGAGGACAATGGCTGAGATCTACGCTCAAACAGATGAGCAAGGGCATTTTGAAGTTTTACTTGATGACTTTCAGGGAGGATGGCAGCCGGGGGATATAGTCTGGATAATTCCGGGGCAGATTGATGGCTACTATGTTTGCCATCCATATTTAGAAATCAGCAGTGTAATGGCACCAGATTATCAATTTCATATAGATTTATCGGCTACACCTATTTCTGAAGATTCCAATATAATTGATATGGGTTCAATGTGGTTGAAAAATCATGACCAGAACAGTAGTTATATTTACAAAACACTTATTGACGGTCAAGAAAAGCTTATTGATAAAAAGTTTAAAAGTGTGTCTATTGTATGTTCATGTTGTTATCAAGACGATGGAACCAACGACTTATCTCCAGGACAATCTTTAGATGTATATTATGTTTATACATTAGAAAGTCGTGTAAATGGGACCGTGCAATGGGGATATCACAATGACGTAACAAGTGGATATTATACTGTCTATTACGGTCGTAGTACTCAATCGAATCCTCCAAATATAAATTTCGAAATAACAAAACAAGAAAACTTTAATAGAAGATGGGATTTTCATTTCAATATATATTCAAGAAATCTTTATGATTCTAATGAAGTTTTTGTTAATAAAAGTGCTTATCTATATAATATCAAATTTAGATTTATAGAGTAAATAAGATTATGAAAACATATATTCATTACCTACTCATTTTGGGTTGCCTTTTTAATATATCAATTAATCATTATGTCTTTCCTTTTAAAACTTATGATGGAGAAAAATATCACTTGATAATCTGGGATGATAAAATAATAGATGATTATATAGTAGTCGAAAATAGCATTTTAATAATATATAAGAATTTAACAATTAAAATGGGAGGATTGTTGTGGATATCAGATTCCATAATTCTAATGAATCCAATATATAATGGTTCACACGCGATTATTATTGATTATGGAGGAACTCTTGAAATCTATAATTCAAAAATAGCAAGTAATAATTCATTTGGTTATAATGTGATATTGAAACAGAAATCAAATTGTCTCTTTTTCGAGACTGAGATTCGCAATATTGCATATTCATTACCAGAACATAAAGTCAATGGAATAATAACAGAATCCAATAATTTTACCATTTCCAAATCGACGATTTACTACGAAGGTATTGGAATTCTTACTAAAACTGATGAAATAATCGATATATCGACGACCATTCTGGATAGTACTTTTTATTCGAATAACACAAGAAGAAAAGAAGAGGGACTAGTTAGTTGGGGTCCAGTATATATCTATCAATGTTTAAATTTGATAATAAAAAATTCAACATTTTATGGCGACATTTTAAATCAAGATAATGATCTAGGTTTTTTTGATGTAGCAATTAATAATCCCGAGGGTTTTGTGATTATCGAAAACTCAACATTTATAGAAACATCCCTCTCTCTTGGAAAAGTACATATATATAATTCTTCATTCGTGAGTGATACTGGTGATTGGCTACTCGATATTATGTCTTATGGGGGATATATCGAAAAATGTAATTTTATCCACACCAATATTTCTAGAGGTTGTGCAATTCTATCTGATTACAATAGCATTGCTACATTTGTTAATTGTAGCATTCAAAGTAAAAGACTAGATATTGAGGTCGGATCTGACAATATAGTTTATGGAATTCTCAATTTAATAAACACTTCATATTCCACTTATTCGATTCAGAATAAACTAAGTAAAATTAACATATCAATGTTTTTAAATCTTGAAATTCTGCGTGAGAGTTACATGTCCGGTCTCGAGGGCGCCGATGTGAAAATATATGATGTAAAGGACAAACTAATTGCCCAGTGCACAACCGATAATGAAGGTCGCATTTCCTGGCTGCCGGTGATGTGGAAGCAAATCACGACAGACTTAATCTCTACTTTCACCCCCCACAAAATCGTTGCCCAATGGCGCAACCTCACCGCCACCGTCACCGGCGTCAACATGAGCCAGAATCAATTCGTGCGCATCATTTTGGACGACGTCCCGCCCCCGCTCGAGATCACCTACCCGCCCGAGGGCCTCATAACAAATTCATCTCAGATTAATATCATCGGCACCACCGAGCCCGGCGCGCGCGTCACCGTTAATGACGAAGCCATCAACAATATTGACGGCGTCATCAACCAGACCTGGTGGCTCAATGAAGGCCTGAACACGCTCGTCATTCAGGCCCGCGACGCGGCCGGAAACGTCGCGGAAGTGATAAGAAACGTGACCCTCGACCAGACCGGCCCCTATGTTACGATTGTCGAGCCGCCCGACGGCCTCGTGACCAACAAAAACCCGATTGAGGTGAGGGGAAGGACCAACGGAACGAGACTTGAAGTTGCGGGCAGGGAAGTTGAGATAAGTCCCAATGGCACCTTCTCCACGACCTTCACATTCCCGTTCGAAGGCCAGCACAGCATAATGGCCGTGGCGTGGGACGACGCGGGCAATACCGGAATGCACAGGGTCAGGGTCGAGTGGGACGCGACGCCGCCGGCCATTGAAATCGATAGCCCGCAGAACGGGAGCCTGACGAACAATAAGAATCTTGAGATTAAGGGGAAGGTGGTCGGGGCCTCCGTGGCCACGCTCAACGGCGTTCCCCTCGACCTGCGCAGGGACGGCGCGTTCGAGCACCCTGTAGAATTGATGGAGGGAGAGAATATATTCCTAATCGACGCCCGCGACGCGGCCGGGAACGAGAACTCGACGACGCTCATAGTTTATCTTGATACCGGGAACTTCATCGAGATTCTGGAGCCTAAGGAAGGCGCATTGCTCAACACGAGCAATGTTGTGGTCCGCGGCAGGACTGAGACCGGAGCGGCTGTGAGCGTTAATGGCATAGATGCGGCCGTTGACGACGGTAGCTTCAGCCTAATGGTTGACCTGAATGAGGGCGCCAACAAAATAACGGCCGTCTCGCTCGACCGCGCCGGGAACAGGGCAGAGGCAACCATCAGGGTTACGTTGGACACGACTCCGCCTCCGATTATTATTCTCGCGCCCGTCGAGAGGGTCCTGAAGATTGCGAATGTCGAGCTTAGGGTTCAGAGCGAGCCGGGGGCAACTGTGAGCATCAACGGCGAGCCCGTCAGCGGGACGGGTGGAATCTTTGCGCTCTCCGTGGTCCTGGAGAGGGGAGAGAATCGATTTGTTATCGAGGCCCGCGATGCGGCCTGGAATTTGAACAGGACGGAGCTGGTCCTGAGCTATTTACCCCCGAAGCCGCCGCCTCCAACCCCGTCTGAGAAGACTGACTGGCTCCTGCCTGTGGTGATACTGGTTCTCATCGCGGCCGCCGGCGCCGGATACATCATCCTGAGGCTGAGGAAGAGAAGAATGGGCGAGGGGCCCGGGCCTCCGGGGCCGCCGTGATGAGGCAGCTGCAAGCCGGCGGGATAAAACGCGGGTCCGCTCGTGAAGAGCCGGGCGGGTTAAAAAATAACTATTTTCAGAGTATTTAAATGGGATATAAAGGCTATATAAACCGCGGCCGGATTTCCGAAACTCATCGAAAAAAAAATACTAGAAAAACGATATAGGTAATGCCGGCCCGTGGGCCGGAAAAGGGGGAAAGGGATATGAGGCGCGCGCAAAGGGTCAGAGGAGCGAAAGTTTTATTGGATGCAATGGCGATTGATTGTGCGATGACTGCGGATACACTAAACCCGGCGGGGGTATATTGAAACGTCCGTAAGGAGGAGCGCAGGGATATCTGCCTCAGTTGTTCTTATCATTCTTATCCAGACGAGCGCGATGGGGAATGTAGCATTTGAGTCGTCTGACGTCAACTTAGACGGCTGGCAGAGCCCACCCCACGATGACGATACTATTTTACATATGAATTATTATCCATTTTTATTCCATAAATTACAGCATAATGAATATATTTTAGAAATTAATTCACCACAAGGACAACAGAATAATGCATATATTGATTCTCATAGAATGATTCCATTTCAAGGAGATCAAGAATATTATGCTGAATTATATGTTTACCCTATCAATGGACCTTTCCATTGGTTTTATATTTATGACAGCCGTCGGATAACGATAGTAATTGATCATGTACAAGATGGGAAACCATTGGTATATTATTATGATGGTCAATCTAGCGGATTTATCGGCTCATTATCTTTTAATCAATGGAATTCTGTAAAAATTCATGCAAATCCAGGAAACGGAATTGATTTTCAAGTCACACTGAATCAGGGGAACAGGGTAAATTGCCAGTTTAATGACGAGCAATCCAATGGCGATTCTATTCGAATGGGGGATGATGAGATTGGTCAAGTAGGAAATCAACAAAATTATGGTCATTGCTATTTTGACAATATTCGAATATATCATACGCCTCAACCATCGACAACCGTCAATGATTATGATTTATCTGAGGAATTCGGGATGGGGAAAGATTATCAAAATGGAGGCGCCGATGCAAGGGACTTCTGGACTGCCCAATCTAATGGAAATGGGAACGTTCAAACAGTTTTTAATGCCATTTTAAATGTCCCATCATGGAGGAATAATAAAAATAATATATATATAAATTGCCCCCCGTATAAAAAGGCTTGGGCAGAAACGCCCCATTTTTCTTATAATCCACAGAGCTGGAGTTATGGCGCGTATTGGGTCTCAATGTGGATTTATATAGATAATCCGAATTGTAATTTTTTCCATGTGATTTATAATGGTCACATAAACCTTGTTATTTATAAGGAAATAGAGAATACAGTAAAATTGAATTATGTTCTTACATCAGCTGATCATCCTGTGTGCGAATTGAATATCCATCAATGGTATAAATTAAATATTAAAGTAACTACACAACCTCAATCTGGTTCACCTTATTATCAAATATATATTAATGGTAATCTAATTATACCTCCAGGCTTATCAGATTCGAAAATAGACCTTATGTATCTTAATATAGTTAAAGATGAAAATGACCTCACATATTTGCAAATGGGTATCGATACACAAAGTAATGTTAATCATGGTGAAATGTATTGGGATCAAATAAGATTTGATCAATAAAATTAACTGTGATACAATGAATACTTATCAAATAAAATTATTAAAAAAAGATGTCTCAATATCATTAATTATTAATCAATTCCGAGCGATTACATTAATTCTAATTATCTTATTGTTATATATGCCATTATATTCATCCTTGGAAACAGAAATTTGGTTGATCAACGATATGGGTGGACCCGAAGGGTCTTCCAGCTCATATTTTTCTGGACTAGAAATAGGTGATATAGACAATAATGGAATTCCTGAAATCTATTTTCCAATTGAAGACAACTACAATAATATGGCAGGTTTTTATCAATATATTTATCAATCTTCGACCTATAATTGGTCAACAAGAAAGATTATGGGGGACGAACTTAAGATAATTAAAATGATATTTGGTGATGGAGATAATGATGATAAGAATGAGTTTTATGTGGTAGGAACGGCTCAGCCATCTCTCCCCTCTTACTTAATGCAGATCCAATATGAAAATAATAAATGGATCAAATATGATATTGAGATAAATCAGACAAAATCATTCGCAGATGACATATATATGGGAGATATTAATAATGATGGCCGGATTGAACTAATTGAAATAACTAGAGAACAAAATATAAATATGATTTATAAAAGTGATAACTGGAAAAGTATTCATATAGGCTCTTCTGAAGAGATAAGTCCAAACAGAAGAGATCCGATACATAGACTTGCAATTGCCGATGGGAATAATGATGGAAGCAACGAAATTTATGTAACTTCAGAATCTGGAGATATATATCAATTCAGCTATTCAACATTAACATTTTCTTGGACAAGAACACTATTGGGACAAGTTAAAACGAGTAATACTCTTGGTTATAAAATAAATATTAAAATTGACGACTTGGATCATGATAACCAAAATGAAATATATGTATCCTCCTGTGATGTAATTCAAAAGTTTATATATGACCAGAATGCTTCTTCTTGGATAAATAATACAATATTTTCATTAGAAAATAATGGATTCAGCATAATGGGACTTGCAATGGCTGATATCGACGCTGACGGCTCGAATGAAATATATATTAGCGGCTTTAACCGGGAATTGTTTGTTGATGGTCGAATTTATAAACTTTCTAGAGATAAAATGAGTGGCGATTGGACTCCTTCGCACATCGGGAATATTAAAGATAAAAAATTCTTTGAGATAGCAACCGGAAGCGCCATGGGCGACCCATCACAAAAAGAGATTTATGTAACCTGTAGCGATGGCCACGCCTACCAGCTGATAATGGAGAGGCCCGCCCCCGCGAACCCCGTCGTCTGGAGCGACACACACCCCCAGCCGGGAACATGGTACACGAACAACATCGTCCATGTGCTCTGGACAAATATCTCGGAGGCGAGCGGCTACTCCCTCGTCTGGGACAATTCACCGTCCACAATTCCCGACGACAAAATCGATGTGGAAGCCAGCATTCATGACGCCACCAGCTCGCCCCTCGAGCCCGGTAAGTGGTACTTCCACATCCGGGCGCGGGGCAGGAACCTGAGGTGGAACTCGAGCGCGGCCCACTTCGGCCCAATATGTATCGGCACCCCTCCGGACCTGAATCCGCCGGTCATATCCGATGTGAGCGTTTCCGGCATAACAGACACACAGGCAGTGGTTACATGGCGCACCAGCGAGCCCGCCGACAGCCGCGTTGAGTACGGCCCCACCACATCCTACGGACGGTTTGTGTCCGACGAGAGCCTCGTTCTCAGCCACAGCATCGAGCTCTCCGGCCTCTCGCCCTCGACGACATACCACTTCCGGGTTGTGTCGAGGAGCGGGGGTGGGGCGCTGGCAACCGGCGAGGACCACACGTTCACCACCGCTTCATCGCCCGACCTGAGGCCGCCCGTTATTTTTAACGCGGGTGTTGAGGGGATAACCGGGAACTCAGCCGTTGTGGTCTGGGAGACCGACGAGCCCTCGGACAGCCGCGCCGACTTCGGTCCAACAACCTCGTACGGACTCAGCGCCTCCGACGGCACGCTCGTCCTCCGCCACAGCCTCCTGCTCTCGGGGCTCTCGCCCGGCGCCAGCTACCACGTCCGGCCCCGCTCACAGGACCGTGCCGGGAACGCCGCCACGGGCCCCGACCTCACGTTCAGGACGATGGAGACGCCGATTCCGCCGGACAGGGCTCCACCCGTGATATCCGATGTCCGGGTCGAGGGAATATCAACCGACAGGGCCGTCGTGACCTGGCGCACCGACGAGCTCGCGGACAGCGAGGTGGATTACGGCCTCTCTGCAGAATACGGCCTCAGCGCCCGCGACCCCGGCCATGTCCTTTTCCATAGTGTAATGCTCCGGGACCTTTCGCCATCGACCAGATACCACCTCAGGGTCAAGTCAACCGACGTCTTCGGCAACGGGCCGTCCGTCAGCGAGGACATCGTCTTCAACACGAGCGCCGCGCCGGATAGCGCTCCGCCAGTCATAACGGGCATTGTTGTGCTAAATATAACCAACACGAGTGCGGTCGTCAGCTGGGTCACGGACGAGCTCTCGGACAGTCTGGTCGAGTTCGGAACGGACGTCCACTACGGCCAGGTATTGAGCTCCGGTGTTCTCGTCCGCAACCACTCCATGCAGCTCGCGGGCCTGACGCAGGGTACTACTTACCACTTCAGGGTCAGGTCCAGGGACGCCAGCGGGAACTGGGCGCCCTGGAGCGCGGACATGACCTTCACGACCCTGAAGGGCGCCGGGCCCGGCCCCGCCCCTCCCCCTCCGGCTAGGGGGGCTGGAATTACCACCGCCGGAACCCCCCTGTTGCTCTGGCTCCCTCTCGGGCTTGCTGTTATCGGAGCGTTGCTCGCTGTCTGCGGATGGAGGAGGAAGGGAGCGCGATCGCCTCCTGCCCCTCCCGGAACTCCAGGAGCTGCGCCGCAGCCCCCGGTGGAGGAAATCGAGACGCTCGAGATGGAGGAGGCTCTTCCCGGAGCGCCCCTCGGACCCGGCCCCCCCGGGCCTCCTGAGGGCTGGATTGAGGAAGCCCCGGCGCAACCGCCATCGCCACTACCTTCTCCGCCTACGGCACTGAAGCAAATAGAGTGCACGGGATGCCGGACCCGTTTCTATATCCAGCCAGCATCATACCCTCTCAGAGTAACGTGCCCGAGCTGCGGAAGGGCTGGAGTCTATCGAGGGCTGAGTGTGCCGCGGCAGTAGCCGCAATCTCCCGTCTGAGAGAAATTACCGGCTCTTGGCGGTCGAAGTCATTATTCTCCTCGCGGCGGCCGCTGCGGCGGGCTATCTTGCGCTGAGAAGGAGGAGGCCGAGATAGTGCAGCCCGACCCCCGGGCCTGTCCAGTCCCGAGCGGCTCCGGGCTGGATCGGGCCGGTCGGAGCCGGCCCGGAGGCGTCATGGTCCCCTCACGGTCCGCCCGGGCCCGCGCCCGAGCAGCCACTTCCAGAGCGGCGTCACATGAATTCTCTTTCCGTCGTGCCTGAGCACGTCCTCCATCTCCCAGCTCAGCACCGTGAGCCTGCGGCAGCCGAGCTCGCGCGACGCTCTGGCGAGGGCGTCGAGCTCGCGCCTCTCTGTTCTCTCGTCCTCAAAGTGGTGGCAGACCTGAATCAGCTCGGTGGCCCTGCCCCCTTCCACGACAACAAAGTCCACCTCGCGCTGCTGGTGGTCCTTCCAGTAGAAGAGCTCCCGGGGCCTGTCAGAGAGCTGGGCCCTCCGCAGGAGCTCCACCGCGACAGCGTTCTCCATCATCCGCCCCCGGGCCTCGCTCTCTGGCGGGGCCACGGCCCCCGCGAGTCCCGTGTCTATGGCGTAGAGCTTTCTAGGGGCGAGCGCGCGCTGCTTCAGCCTTCTAGAGAATCTCTCAAGAGTAAAAATAAGATAGACAGAGGATAAAAACTCCACATAGTTCTTTACTGTATGAACGTCCCTGAGGCCGAAGAGCCTGCCCAGGCCGCTGAACGTGATCTCGTGACCCGAGTTCGCCATGAGATACCTCGCCATGTCCCTGAAGGTTGCGCGGTAGCGCACGCCGTATCTCAGAATGGCGTCCTTGGTGACAATGTCGTCATAGATTCTCCTCAGGATGCCCTGCCCGAGCTGAGCGGCCTCGGGAAACCCGCCGGTGGAGATGTAGCTCTGGAGGAGGCTCTTGAGGCTGGCGATTCCCTTCGTTGAGTAGATGACCTCGTCCGAGACTCTGAAGTTCCTGACCAGCATGAACTCGTCGAAAGAGAAGGGGAGGAGGGTGAAGTCTATGTACCTGCCGGTGAGGCGCGCCGCGAGCTCCCCGGACAGGAGGCCGGCGCTGCTGCCCGTCACGAGAAGCCTCTTTGTTCTCCTGAGGCGGCTCGCGAAGAGCTCCCAGCCGGGAACGTTCTGGGCCTCGTCGATGACGATGTACTGCAGGCCCGGCCCGTGGAGGCTGTACATCGCCTCCAGGACGGAGTCGAGCTCTCTCGCTTTGATGCCCGAGAGCCTCTCGTCGTCGAAGTTCACAAATCCATATTCCATTCCCCTCAGCAGAAGGTTTGAGAGCACCGACTTCCCGCAGCGCCGGACGCCCAGTACGGCAAGTATGTTCGGGCGGGCGAGGAAGCGCAGGAGGTCGGGGGTCCTGCGGGGCACAATTCTCTCTGTCCTGAAGAGCTCGTCGATCTCCTCCCTCTGGCTCACGAGAACGCGCTTGATGGCCTCGACCTGCATGCTGAGTGCATTAACGGTGGTGATTAAAAAGTTTGTGATTTAAAACACAAATTTCGAATAAATATTTGTAGTTTATATTTACAATTACCACCATGGATTTCCGCCGGACCGGATTCTATGCCCCATCCATCGCCCGGGGCGGGGCGGAGACACGGCTCTTCCCCGGACCCACGAGCCGGAGGAGGAAGTGAACAGCGCGGGACCGGGCTTGCGGGCCGCGCCGGGCCGCTCAATCCGCAACCGTCCGAGAACGCCGATTCGATGCCGCGTGTGGTGATGCTGATTCTCCCAGCGGCCGCTCGGGCCAGCAATAATTTTATAACAGCGCAGCTCCATCACCCGCTGGAGGGATTGCTCTGCCGATATCGGGGTTCCAGAGGCCGCTGATGGAGTGGAGGCAAGAGTCGATCAACAAGGTCGAGCCCAGGCCTGGGGTGTTCGAGTTCTACGACAGTCTGGAGTTCATCATCTATATCGACGGCAGCAACAACATCCGCGAGACCCTCCAGAACATGTACAACACCGGCTTCGCCGGGAACCCCTGCTTGCGCAAGGCGACCCACTTTAGATTCGAGTACGTGGACAAGTGGCAGAGCGCCCTGAACAACCATTTCATCGTCCACAAGTCCACCTCCGGCGGGAACATGCCCGAGTGCAACCAGAGGTAGGCCCGCCGCTATATTTATAAATCAATTAGACAAGCATACCAATTAGAGTATATATTCTCCAGAAGCTTTATTTAGCAGCAGGTGGAAGGAGTTCCCGTGGTGGTCCCCCGGCGCATCTGGCCGGTCTGCGCGGCAGCGGCCGCTATCTGGCTGCTCTCAGCCCCGCTTCCGACCGCCTCGGCAGGGCCCTGCCCTGAGGACTCGGGCTCGCTGGAGCGCGCACAGGGCCTCCTGTGGACGCGGGCCGAAACCATAGCCTCCGATTTCTGTCCCACACCCCTTTCCCTGATTTCGAGCAGCGATGGCACCCAGAGCCTGATATGGGAGAGCGGGGGGGTCTGGCACGTCCTTCTCGACCCACAGGGCCGCCCCCTGCAGTCCCCGAAATATCTCGGCCCGGCGGCTCGGGAGCTCTGGGCCTCGCGGGGCGGAGCGCCGCAGGCGGCGCGTGATTCCTTCGGTTATATCCATTTCGTCCGCGCCTCAGGCGGGACCGAGATATACCTGACGAGCCACGACCCCTCCGGGAGACTGCCGTCGGTGGATAGGCTCGTCCGCAGCAACCCCTTCGGCGTCCACGGGCCTTCTATAGTTGCCGTGGGCGAAGGGCTGCTGGTCGGCTATGTGTCCTTCGAGCCGCTGGCGGGCCGCTACCTATATCTCCTCCAGCCCCTCGGCTCCGGCGGAACCCCGTCGGGGCCCCCCATTTCCTTCGAAGCCCCAGGCGGGGCCCAGGTGCTCGACGGCGCCTTCCTACCGTCTGAAAACGGTACCGTGGATCTCGTCCTGAGCACGACCTCCGGCGGAATTTATCTGCGCCTTGGGGCCACGGGAGGGGTCGAGCTCTCGGCCCACGTCCCCCTGCTGCCCGCCGGTACCCTGCCCGGGATCGCAAGGGACACGGATGGGTGTGCGGTCCTCGCCTGGAACACGGGCGGTCCCGGCGAGAAGGGCAGAATAGCCCTCGGGCGCCATGTGGTTGCGGGAGAGGGCTTCGATGTCATTCTCATCACGGGACCGGCCGAGGCGATCTCGGACCCCTCCCTGGCATTCGGCGCCGGCGGGGAACTGGTCGTGGCTTGGCTCGACGGCCGCTACGGAACCCCGGAGGCACTCTATGCCGTCCTCAGGGCCGGGGAGTGGAGGGCCTACCCGCCCAACCTGAGGCTAGGGCCCGCGGCCTGCGCCACATCCCCGCCCCTCCTGTCGGTCAGCGCGGGCGGCAGGCTCCACGCCGTCTGGGCCGAGGGCCCAGAGCTCAGGCTCGCGAGGGGCCTCACGGCGGGCTTCAGAATTCACGGGACCGGCTTCCCGGCCGACGAAGCGGTGGTCCACCCCTACGTCGCATCGAGAATTCCAGTCGTGGTCAGGAGCACGGGGGGCGCCCCCGAGACCCTCCTCGTGCGCATTGAGCCATCCTCCGTCCCGGCCGGCTGGAGAGCGGTCCCCGAGACCAGCGAGCTCTTCCTCCCCGGCGACGGGACAGCCGTCGCCATTGTCCTGGTCACCCCGCCCGCGTCGGCAAGCGGCGGGAGGGCAATGCTAAGTGTCGTGATTTCTTCCGCATCGAATTCCTCGCTCAGCCGCGCCGTCGAAATCCCTCTAAGGCTCGAGGTCAGGCACAGGGTAACCGCGCTCCTCGAGCCCTCTGAGCAGGCTGCCGCGCCGGGTTCGCCCGCGCGCTTCGTTGTCGAGCTTAGGAATGGTGGGGACTCCGACGAGGAGCTCGAGATCACAGCCTCTTCCGGCCCCCTCCTCTCCATCTCTCTCGACACGAGCGAGCTGATAATTCATCGCGGCGGGACCGAGAGGCGTTTTCTCACGGCCTCGCCCGACCCTCTGGCCCCACCCGGCAGCGTCCTCCCCTTCACCCTAAGGTTCGTGACGCCATCCGCGGGCGAGGCGGCCACCTTATCGGGCGCGGTATTGGTGGCGCCGCCCGTCCTCCTCCGAATTCAGCCCTCGGCGAGCGAGGCTGAGGTGGAGCCCGGGGGCACTGCCGACTTCAATATAACTGTGGGCAACGCCGGGACCCTTACCGGCGAGGTAGGGGCAGCCGTCGAGGTTGTCTCCGGCAGCGGCGGCTGGGCCCACTCCCTCTCGCCCGACCAACTCATCCTCGCGCCCGGCGAGGATGGCATGCTCCGGCTCACTGTCCGCGCCCCCGAGAGCACCCCGGGCCGTTTTGTCGCGAGGCTCTGGGCGTTCTCGAGGGAGTGGGGCACCTCGGCCGGGACCACCGTCACCGTCTCGGTGAGGGAGACCCACTCTCTCTTAGCCCACGCAATTCCCGAGAGGCCCACGGCCCGACCCGGTTCCGCGCTGCCTGTCCTCCTGACCCTCCGCAACCGCGGGAGCGCCGCGGAGGAGGCGAGAGTGGGAATCGAGCTCCCACCCGGCTGGAGTGCGGAGTTCATCGGGCTCCCGGAGCCTCTGCTCCTTGGACCCGGGGCCGAGCTCTCATTCAGGGTATTTGTCCACACGCACCCCGGCGCCCTCGCTGGGGAGTACAACCTCAGGGCCGTCTTCACCGCCCCCTCGGGCGCTCGCGCGGAGGCGGATTTCATCGCCGCTGTGGAGGAGGTCTTTGGAGTCTCCCTGACCACATCGTCGCCAGTGCTCAGGATGGCGCCGGGCGAGGTCGCCGTCGCCCTCGTCCATCTCAGGAACTTAGGTAACGCCCCGGACAATGTCTTGCTGGGAGTCGAGGCGCCGGAGGGCTGGACGGCCGTCTTGAGGGACGCGGAGATGCGCGAGGTCCGCGGAGTCAGCCTCGAACCGCGCGCAACCGCCGGTCTTGTGCTCGAGCTCAGGGCCCCGCTCGCGCCGGGCGAGGGCCGGCCGGAGATTTTCGTCACCGCCGTCTCGCGCGGAGGCCTCACGGAGCGCCTGGGCCTCGTTCTGCGCTACCTCCTCCCGGAGCTCTCCCTGAGCGTGCGCTACTCGCCCGACAGATTCACCGAGGGTAGGCGGGTCTTGGCCGCCGTCGCTGTGACCAACACGGGAGAAGTGCCGGCGCGCAACGTCCGTGTGAGCCTGAAGGTCGACGGTGAAGGCGCCCAGTTCGAGGAGATTCTGGTCCTCCCTGGCGGCTCGAAGGCGACGGCCTACTTCGCCTGGAGGCCGACCGCGGGCCCCCACACCCTCAGGTTCGAGGTCGACCCAGAAAACGCTGTCGTGGAGAGGGACGAGACCAACAACGTCTTCATCGAGAGGGTGAGAATCGGCGGGGGGCCCGCGGCAATGCCGTCGATTCCGGCGGCGGCGGCCGCGGGCGCAGCGGCAATAGCGCTCGGGGCGCTGGGGGCCCTTGGGGCGGGGACAGAGAGCGGGAGGTACGGCCTGCTCTCGTTCCTGCTCGTCCCGCTCTACACCAAGATAAAGAGGGACGACGTGCTCGACCACTTCGTCCGGGGGCAGGTCTACGGATACATCAAGGCCAACCCCGGCGAGCACTACAACTCGATTCGCAAGGCCCTGAGCCTGAAGAACGGGACGCTCGTCTACCACCTCAAGACGCTCGAGAGGGAGAACTTCATCAAGTCGGTGATGGACGGGAGGTTCAGGCGCTTCTACCCCGTGGAGATGAAGATACCCGAGCCCTCGGACGAGCTCGTGCTCAGGATGACGCGCATCCAGCGCGAGCTTCTGGACATTATCGCCAAGAACCCCGGCATCTCACAGAAAGAGATCGCGTCTCGAATAGGCCTGAGCGCCCCGACGGTCCACTACCACATCGACATTCTGACCGCGGCCCGGAAGATATACGTGAAGCGCGTGGGGAGGGAGACCCAGTGCTTCGCGACTGAGTCGGAGGAGGCCCCGGCGGGGTGAGCAAGCGCTCCGATGCCCCTCCACCGCCCCAATCCGAAAGCGACCGACACGGTGGACCCCCTTCTGGCGCCGCCAAACACGCGGGGTCTCCCCCACAACGCCGACCCTCCAGAGGGATAGGGACCAGCGGGGCCTCATTCCTCGCCGCCGCTACTCCTCCTCCCCCTCCCCGCTCTCCACCAGACCGGCCGCGAATTCCTGCCTGAAGCTCTCGAACCTTCGCGCCCTTATCGCCTCCCGCGCCTCGGCCATCAGCCACTCAACGAAGAAGAGGTTGTGGATGGACACGAGCCTCATCCCGAGCATCTCCCCCTCCCTCGCGAGATGGTGGAGGTAGGCCCTAGTGAAGCGCCTACAGACGGGGCATACGCAGCCCTCGTCCAGAGGAGCGCGGGCGCGCGCGCTATCCGGCCTCCTGAGGCTGTAGCCCCCGGAGCGTGACATCACCGTCCAGTGGCGCGCGTTGCGCGTTGGAAATGCGCTGTCGAACAGGTCCACACCCGCGGAGACCGCATCGAGCAGCTCGGCCGCAGAGCCCAGACCCATCATGTACCTGGGCTTGGAAAGAGGAAGGCAGGAGACCGACCAGCCAAGCGCCTCGAGCATCCTCTCCCTGGGCTCCCCGAGGGAGAGCCCCCCGATGCCATAGCCGTCTAGATCCAGCGAGACGAGGGAGTCGGCGCACTCCTTTCTCAGCCTCTCGTCGAGGCCCCCCTGGACGATTCCGAAGAATAGCTCTCCCTCGCCCGCGCCGGCGTCTATGGCCCTCCTGGCCCACTCGACCGTCCTTCTCGCGGCGCTCGCGATTTCCTCTGGGGGCGCCCCATAGCGCGGGCAGTGGTCGAGCGCCATCGCAACGTCCGCGCCAAGCGCCCTCTGAATCTCAAGGCTCCTCTCGGGCGTGAGCTCCTCGACCTCGCCCGTCAGGGGCGAGCGGAAGCGGATGCCTCCGTCCCGAATTCTCAGGTCGAAGCCGCTGCGAACGAGCTGGAAGCCACCGCTGTCGGTGAAGAGGGGCCCGTCCCATCCCATGAAAGAGTGGAGGCCGCCGAGCTCCCGAATCACCTCCTCGCCCGGCCGGAGGTGAAGGTGGAGGGAGTTTGATATCAGCGCGGGCGCCCCCACGGCTCTCAGCTCCTCGGGCGTGAGCGTCTTCACAACGGCCTTCGTCGCCACGGGCATGAACGCGGGGGTCCTCACCACACCGTGCGGCGTCCGGAGCACGCCCGCCCTCGCCCTCCCGTCAATCGCCTCAAGTTCGAACATCCTCTCACCGGCCTATAGAATGCACAACATTGCGTCCCCGAAGCTGTAGAATCGGTACTTTTCCCTGACGGCCTCGCAATAGGCCGCGAGCAGCCTCTCCCTGCCGACCAGAGCGCTCACCAGCATTATGAGCGTCGAGCGGGGCAGGTGGAAGTTCGTCAGGAGCATATCGGGCCTGACTCTGAACTCGTATCCGGGATAGATGAAGAGCTCCGTCCAGCCCTCGATGGGCATGACGCGGGCCCGGGGGCGGCCCCCATCCGTTGTGCCCCCGCCCCATTCCTCCGGCCCGGAGGGCCGCGGGCGCGGCTCCGCTGGGACCGCCGCGCTCTCCAGTGCCCTGACGGTGCTCGTGCCGACCACGACCAGCCTCCCCGTCCTGCGGTTGATCAGCTCCGCGCTCTCGGGCGGGACGCGGAAGTACTCCGCCTCCATCCTGTGTTCCTCGACGCTGTGGGACCTCACAGGAGCGAATGTGCCGAGGCCGATGTGGAGGGTTAGGTACGCGATTCCAACGCCCTCTCTTCTGAGCGAGGCGAGCATCTCTGGGGTCAGGTGGAGGCCGGCGGTTGGCGCCGCCACCGAGCCCACCTCTCTCGCATAGACGGTCTGGTAGCGCTCCGGCGCCTCCAGCCTTTTTTTAATGTAGGGCGGGGTCGGCATCTCGCCGTGGAGTTCGAGATAGCGGAGGAGCGGCGCGCCCCAGAGGGGCCCGGCTCTCCCGTCCCCCTCCCGGGACTTGCGGAATTCGATGGAAATGAGGTAGCGCGAGCCCGCAATCCTCCGTAGAACCCGGCCGCGCCCCTCGGGTAGATGGAATAGCTCTCCCGGTCTCAAGGGCTTTCCCCTGACCAGAGCCTCGACAGCGCCGCTCGCGTCCCCGAGGCCCAAGAGGAGGAGCTCGAGCCCGCCTCCCGTTGCCCTCCTGCCGCGAAGCCTCGCTGGGAGAACTCTCGTGTCGTTCAGGACGAGGACGTCGCCGGGCCTGAGATACCCGGGCAGGTCCGCGAAGCGCCTGTGCTCTATGCCCGAGGGCGAAAGGACGAGGAGCCTATCCTCCCCCCTCGATGCCGAGGGCTCCTGTGCGATCAGCTCGGGGGGCAGCTCGTAGTCGAAGTCCCGCGTGTCCACACATCCGGAACGCGCAGGGGGTTTATTATTGTGGGGGCAAGGGGCAAACGGGCCATCAGCGTCTGCGAAGGCGCGGGGCCAGACAAGGCGCGCCTCCTCACAGGGCCCGGGGTCGCGCATCGGGAGGACGGCCGGTTCGATATCGCGAGTCAGGCGATGGGTCCGCCGTCAATTCTCGTCTGGAGGCTCCGCAGACTCCTCAGCGCCCCGGCAGCGATGATTGGGTCAAGCTCGTATCCGACGCCGTTGCGCCCCAAGTCCCTCGCCGCCCTCAGCGTCGTCCCGGAGCCCGCGAAGGGGTCCAGAACGGTCTCGCCGACGTAGCTGTAGGCCTTGATGAGCCTCCAGGGGAGCTCGTAGGGGAAGGGCGCCACGTGGCTCCTCCTGTCCCCGCTGCCCTCGGGCCTCATCACCCAGACGTCGCTCTTCTTCAGCTCCAGCCAGAACTCCTTTTCAATCTTCGAGGCCTCCTTCTGCTCCCGCGTCAGGTGGCCGTATTTGTCGAAGCCCTTGGGCGCGGGCTTCTCGAACTCCAGGATGAACTCGTGCATGTTGTTGATGAGAATTCCCCCGGGGTATGGATAGGTACCGAAGTGGGCCCTGACGGCGTTGCTCTTTTGCCAGACGATGTCCCTCTTGAACACGAAGCCGATGCTCTCGCACAGGTCAATGGTCCTCCCCACCAGATTGAGCGTCCTGAAGCCCCCACCCTCCAGTCTAACGGGCAGATTCATGATGTTGATGAAGGCCTTCCTGCCGGGCTGGAGGACCCTGAATACCTCCCTCCATACCTCCCCTATTCTCCGGAACCACTCATCGACGTCGTGGACGTTCCCGAGGTCGCCGGGGAGGGGCTCTCGGGAGTACATCTTCGTGTCGAAGTAGGGCGGCGAGGTCACCATCAGGTGGACGCTCCCGTCTGGCAGCTCCTCCATCCTCGATGCGTCGCCGACATAGAGCCTCTGGACCGTCCCATTGCTCTCGACGGTGTTCACGCGGGGAATCTCGGCGGTGGGTCCGGCAGCGGCCCCGTGGGCGCACTCGTAGGCCTTCAGCGCCCCGATGTCGAAGCGTAGCTGGCCGCTCGCTGAGACCGTGGCCGGGAGCGCTCCTCTCCTGACGAGCCTGTGCAGCGCCCGCACCGTCGTGCCCAGATAGCGCGCGGCCTCGACCGCGGAGAGGTAGGTGCGGCTCTTGTAGTCGCGCGGCTCAGTGCCGGGCATCTCTGCACCCTTGGGTGCGCGGTCGCGCCCCGAACCCCCGAACCGCCCCGGCGCTATTGAGGCTTTCGACCGCTGTGCTTCCCGGAATTCGCCGCGCGCACCCTCCACAGACGCAATCGGACCGCGCCGGCTC
The DNA here is from genome assembly GCA_038851035.1 of Thermoplasmata archaeon. Taxonomy (NCBI): domain Archaea; kingdom Methanobacteriati; phylum Thermoplasmatota; class Thermoplasmata; species Thermoplasmata archaeon. The sequence goes on along the minus strand of JAWCLH010000018.1, from coordinate 25,665 downwards.
CGGGAAGTGAGCGGAGCGGACAACTTTTTTATAGCCGCAACGGGATATTCTTCCGTGCACCAGAGCATCGCCGAGAAGATCGCGGGCGAGATAGTCCTATCGTCGGACCCGGGCCGGACGCTGCGGAAGTGGAGGGACGCTTTCAACATCTCGCAGCAGGACCTCGCGAGGGCGCTGGGCCGCTCGCCCTCGATAATCAGCGACTACGAGAAGGGCAGGCGCAGGTCGCCGGGCATAAAGACCCTGCGGAGAATCGTGTACGCCATTCTCGAGATAGACCAGAGGCGAGGCAGCCCGGTGCTCAAGCGCTACAGCCAGATGGGGGCCCACGAGGCGATACACGCCATACAGGAGTTCCCGATAGGAATTCCCGCGGAGAAGCTGATTCGCTCCATCGAGGGCAAGGTTCTGGCGTGCGAGGACAAGCTCGACAGAATGATCTACGGCTTCACAGTCCTCGACTCCCTGAGAGCGATAACCTCCCTCAGCGCCTTCGACTACCTGCGGGTGTTCGGGTGGACGAGCGAGAGGGCGCTCGTGTTCACTGGTGTCAAGTACGGCCGCTCGCCGATGGTGGCGATTCGCTCCCATCCGATGAAGCCCGCGATCGTAGTCTTCCACAGGCCCGAGAGGGTTGACGAGCTCGCGCTCAGGCTCGCCGAGATAGAGAGGATCCCCCTCGTCACAACCGAGCTCCATCTGGAGGTTCTGATAGAGAGGCTCAAGCGGCTCTGAGGCCTCCCCGAGCGATTCCGCCCCCCGGTCCCCCCTGCGCGCTCGCCCTCTTGGCCCCACCCGCCCGAGAGTGAGGCCCGGGGTTTCGCAGGCGGAGCCCCCGGGAATGCTCTGGGACGTGCCGTGGGCTCAATTTTGATGCTCGAACAGAGCGTGACCCGCGACTAGTATGGGAGGCGCGGAATCCATGGAGGACCGCCGCATGCGCGGGCGGTCTCTGTCGGGGCCCTACTTAACGGCCGGCGCCGCGGCCGGGCTCTGGGGTGGAGGGGACTGCCGCTCCGCCCTCCTTCCTGCCCTTCCGGGCGATTTAACCTTTCCATCTCCAAAATCCTCTAGGCATCTGTTCCTTGCGTCACGTCGGTATATCATCCACCACTCCTCCTCCGGTTCTGTCTCTGGGTTGGGTCCGCCGCGGGTCTTCCCGAAGGTGGCTCCATGAGCCCAGTCAGTGCGGGAAAACCGTGGGCACCAACCAGCATGGGGCTCATAGCTTATGAAATTTTTTGATTCCGGAGCGCGGGCCGTAGCGCGGATGAGTTTATTATCGAAAATTTTAGTAATTAATTGATTCATTGAGAGAGACAGCCCCCGGCCACGACAGTAGAGGTTTTTCTACTCTCGCATTCAGTGGACAACACTCGAGCGCGCCAGCTCCCAACAGCATCGTGTGGCGGGGCCATTAATGGACTATAAAAAATCATCAGCAATAAAATATTTATTTTATCGGGTCTGTTACCGAATTGGTTATCTGGTCGGGTGATGCTTGATGTTCGCGCGAGAGAAGGGTCTGCGTGCCCTCGTATTCAGGCACCTCGGAGACTCCGATAAGTCCATAAGCCAGCTATCGAGGGCTCTCTCCAGAGATGGTCTCAGAATTCACCGCCTCGTCCTCACGGGCTATCTGAGGGCTCTAGCCGACATGGGCGTCCTGAGGGAGAAGGACATTCCACCGTCGAAGGTCTACTCCCTCGCAGCGGCGAGAATTCAAGACATCTACGAGTCGCTGGGCGAGAAGCTCAGGGAGGTCGAGAGAAAGAGGGACAGGCGCGCGCGGATGGGGGTCTTCGTTTTCCAGAGGCTCTTCAGGAGGCCGGTATTTCTCGAGGAGCTGAGGCGAGCGGGCCTGACGCCGCCGAAGAAGTACAGGTCACCGGGGCCTGAGGAGAGGACGGAGGCCCGGAGGACGCTCGAGAACGCTGGGCTCGCCCTCCCCACCTCCGACCCCTGCTACCTGGTCTCGGACGACTTTGGCGCGGAGCTTTTCGACATCGTCTGCGACGAGCTCGTCGAGAGGGCGCAGCTCAGGAGTCTGAGGCAAGAGACGAGGCAGGTGAAGCTGATATGATGGGGCGGGAAGCTAATACCAAAAAATTGGTAGTTACAAAAAATATATTATGGCTCTGCCCATAACCGGGGGCGTTATGGAGTTACTCGGCGTCGAGGCGGCGATGGCCTCCCTCAGGAGGGGCGAGCCCGTCCTTGTCTACGACTCGGACAGGAGGGAGAGGGAGACCGACATCATCATCGCTTCCCAGCACATCACACCCGCCGCGATCCGGCAGATGAGGAGGGACGGGGGAGGGCTGGTCTGCGCCACGGTCCCCCCTCCCGCGTGGCGGCGCCTCGGAATACCCTTTCTCGCGGACCTGTTTCAGGAGGCGGGTGGGAGGCACCCACTGCTCGCAGAGCTCGTCCCGGACGACATCCCCTACGACACCAGATCTGCCTTCGCGATAACCATCAACCACCGCAGGACCTTCACCGGCGTTACCGATAGGGATAGGGCGCTCACGATATCCCAGCTCGCCAAAATGATTCGGGAGGCGCTGGAGTACCGCGGCCCCGACGACGACCTGCGCAGGGCCTTCGGCAGGCTCTTCAGGGCGCCGGGCCACGTGACCCTGCTCAATGCCGCCGAGGGCCTCCTTTCGAACCGGCAGGGGCACACGGAGATGGCGACCGCGCTCGTCGGCCTCGCGGGGCTGACCCCCTCGGCCACGATATGCGAGATGATGGGCGACGACGGCCGCTCCCTGCCGAGGGAGGCTGCGCTCCAGTACGCGCGGGAGAGGGGTCTGGCCTTCGTTGACGGGGCGGAGGTCAGGAGACTCTGGGAGGGCCTGGAGAGCCTCCCCGCCTGGACCAAAGGGCTCAGGGGCCGAGCGGGAGTGTGCCAGAATGGGCAGTAGGGGCAGGGTCGCCGGGCGCGGCGCGCGACGCCGGGCCGGCGCGGCGATTCAGGCAAAGCGGGGGAGAGTGGGAGAGGAAATGAGAAGACGGGGGGCAACGGCGAGCGGGGGAGGGGGCGAGGGTGAGGAGGGGGAATGTCTGATGGTAAAGGGGCGGAAGCCCTCCGGGGCGGGAGAGAGCCCGCCGGAGAGGGGAAAGAGAGGAGCGGGGGAGGGGGTGGCGCGCGAGGCGAGCGAGGGGGGGAAGGCGGGGGAGCGGGCGACGGGGAAGAGGAGCGATGGGGGGAGGGCGCGAGGGAGGGTGAGAAATGTTGCGGCGGCGGAGTCTCCCCGGAAGGGCCCGAGGACGGTGATGGCGACGGGTGTCTTCGACATCCTCCACCTCGGCCACCTCTACTATCTGACAGAGGCGAAGAAACTGGGCGACAGGCTCGTCGTCGTGGTTGCGAGGGACGAGACCGCGCGCAGGCTCAAGCGCCAGCCGATAGTCCCAGAGCATCTGAGGCTCGAGATGGTCCGCGCGCTCAAGCCGGTGGATGAGGCGGTCCTCGGTGATAGGGAGGACTTCTACAGGGTCGTGAAGGAGATAGACCCGGACGTCATCGCGTTGGGCCACGACCAGGCCCACGACCCCGAGAAGATAAAGAGGGAGCTGGCGGAGAGGGGCCTCAGGGCGGAGGTGGTCAGGCTCCCCTGCCTCAAGCACGACCTGATGGCGACGCGCAGAATCATCGAGAGAATTCTGGAGGCCTTCGGCCGGAGGGCTGGGGGCGGCGCGCTGGAGGGGGTGGAGGAGTGAGTCCCAGGACCGGGGTGAGTGGGTATGGGGGAGAGCGGTGAAGGGATGAAGAAGATAGGAATCGTGGACACGACCTTCGCGAGATACGACATGGGCTCGAGCGCGGAGGCGGAGCTTAGGGCCGCCGGGACCGGCTTCAGGATTGTCCGCAGAACGGTTCCGGGAGTGAAGGACCTGCCCGTCGCCTGCAAGAAGCTCATCGAGGAGGAGGGCTGCGAGCTCGTCATCGCGCTCGGGATGCCCGGGAAAGAGCCGATAGACAAGACCTGCGCCCACGAGGCCTCGATGGGCCTGATCGCCGCCCAGCTCGCGACCAACCGTCACATCATCGAGGTCTTCGTGCACGAGGACGAGGCGGAGGACGAGAAGGAGCTCGCCCGGCTCGCGGACAGGAGGGCAAGGGAGCACGCCCTCAACGCCTACTGGCTCCTCTTCAGGCCTGAGGAGCTCAGGAGGAGGGCGGGGACGGGCCAGAGGCAGGGCTTCGAGGACGTGGGGAGGCTGAGGGAGTGATGGGGGTCGGTCCCGGCTCTTGAGAGAGGTCGGCGGCACGCGGCGCGAGAGTGGATGGGAATGGCGAGGGCGGCATGAGGCGTGGAATGGGGGGTCGATGGGCCGCATGGAAGGAGGGAGGAGTGAGGTCGGGCGCACTGACTGTGATTGAGGGAGGGAAGGAAACGATGGAGGGTCGAGTCGAAGTCGAAACGGGGGTGAGAGCGCATGGCTGACAACAGAATGAGGATAGGAATCGTGGTGTCGGAGTTCAACCGCGACATCACGCAGATGATGCTGGAGCAGGCGAGGACACACGCGAAGTTCCTGGGCGTCGAGATCCTGAAGGAGGTCTTCGTTCCGGGGGTGTTCGACATGCCCTTGGTCATCAAGGAGCTCCTGAAAAGGAGCGACATCGACGGCGTGGTGACGCTCGGCGCGGTCATCGAGGGCGAGACCGACCACGACCAGATCGTGATTCAGCACGCTAGCCGCAAGATCACCGACCTCGCCGTGGAGTTCGGGAAGCCGGTTTCTCTGGGCATATCCGGCCCCGGGATGACGCGCCTTCAGGCCCAGGACAGAATCGACAGGGCCAAGGCCGCGGTCGAGGCGGTCGTCAAGATGCACAGGGCCGCGCAGGAGGCAAGGAAGTAGGCGACGTGGGCCCTCACGCTGGAGGAGAGCGGGAGCACCCGCGCGGTCCCGCCGCGGGGGCGGGGAGAAAGAGGACCCATTGGCGCGCAGTTGCGAACCCCGGCGGGCTGCGCGGCCCGCGCTAGGAGCGCCGCTAGCGCCTCCGTCCGCCGGGGGAGCGCCCGGTGGGCTGACGGCTCCCGCCAACGGGGAAGCGTGGAGAGCGCGCCAGCTCATTGAGAATTCTCTTGGCCACGCGCCTTCCCGAGGGCGTCAGGCTGTACCTGAGGAAGGAGCGGTCCCTCCTGAATGAGACAAGGCCCGCGCGCCTCAGGACCGAGAGATGATACGAGAGGCGCGTGTCGGAGCAGCGCGTGAGCTCCCTGAGAACGCAGACGCAGAGCTCGCCCCTCGTGAGCGCGAGGAGAATTCGGAGGCGCGTCCCATCAGACAGGGCGGAGTGGAGGAGGGCGAGGCGCCGCAGCTCCTCCGCCCCGGGCAGGAGCCTCGAAAGACCCTCCAGCCCGCCCAGGCACCCGAGCTCCTCCTCGATCTCATCGGGCAGTCTGGCGCACACGGCCCCCAATACGCGGGCAGGTATAAATAGATATTTCAATTTTTTTTGAAACCACAAAATATATTATCCGCGGCCGCAGTGGGGGCTTCAAGAAAATTTGAAATCTCGGGGGTAGGGAAGACGGACTGGCCGGCCAAGGCGCTGATGGCAGGGATGCTCACGCTCTGGGACTACATAGCCCAGCACACGGTTTTCTGCCTTGTGCCCGCCTTCTTCATCGCGGGCGCGATAGCGGCGCTTGTGAAGAAGGAGGCGATTCTCAGGTACTTCGGGGCCGGGGTCAGGCCGCACCTCTCCTACTCCGTCGCCTCGGTGTCCGGGACGGTTCTGGCGGTCTGCTCCTGCACAATCCTCCCCCTCTTTCAGGGAATATACAAAAGGGGCGCGGGCATCGGCCCCGCGACGGCTTTCCTCTACTCGGGGCCGGCCATAAACATACTCGCCATAGTCTACACCGCGCGCGTCCTCGGTCCCGCGCTCGGGGCGGCGAGGGCGCTTGCGGCGATATCCCTCTCGGTGGTCGTGGGCGGGCTGATGGCCCTACTCTTTCGCGGGGAGGAGGGGGAGAGGAGGGCCGGCGGCGCGGCCGCGGCGCCCTCCTCCGGCGGGGAGGAGAGGCCCGGCTGGGCCACGCTGCTCTTCTTCGTCTCGCTCGTTGCGATTCTGGTCATCGGCACATCGCCCCTCGAGCTCTGGATTCGGCTCTCGGCCATAATCCTCCTGATTCTCGTCGCCTCCGGGCTCCTGATATACCACTTCACCCGCGACGAGGTGACGGACTGGGGTCTCGAGACCTGGGACCTCGCGAAGAAGATATTCCCGGTCCTTCTGGCCGGGGCTTTTCTCGTGGGCGTCATTGCGTACTTCCTCCCCCCGGAGAGCTTCAGGCCCTACATCGGCGGCAACTCGCTCGCCTCCTGCCTCGTCGGGGCGGTGGTGGGGGCCCTGCTCTACATGCCCACGCTCCTCGAGGTCCCGATAGTGGGGACGTCGCTGGGCTACTCCCAGGGCGTGATGGGCGGGGGGCCGGCGCTGGCGCTCCTGCTCGCGGGGCCCGCGGTCTCCCTGCCCAGCATGCTCGTTCTCTACAGAATTATCGGGTTGCGCAAGACGACCGCCTACATCGCCATCGTGGTCCTCACATCAACCCTTGCGGGCTTCATCTACGGACTGGTCGGGGGGTGAGGGAGATGCGGGGGGAGGGACAGCCCAGACGAGAGCTCGGGGGCAAATATGGGGTGTCGCCGTGAGCGAATCAAAGAGGCCATGCTGCGCCGCGGCCGCGGCTGCGCAGACGAAGCAGCTGGTGGTCGGCGGGCACAGGGTGGGAATCGTGAACCTCGACGGAATTCTGGAGGGCGCGAGGGCGCGCTCTGGCGAGGGCGAGGCCGCGGTCCGCGCGGAGCTCCTGCGCCTCGCCAGGATATACAACTATGTGCCGTCGAGCGCTGAAAGGGATTACGAGGAGGCCCTCTTCGCCGAGTTTCTGACGAGGTTCGGCGGGGCCCGGGGCGGCGGGGGGGCCGGAGGCAGAGCGGGGGAGGGGGGAGCATGATTGATGGAGCGGGGTCAATGGAGGGGCAGGAGGGTGGGCCGGAGAAAAAGGAGGGCGCGAGGGCGCGGCCGGGAGTGGTGGGGAGGCGGGGTCCTCAGGGTCCGCAGGGGTGTTGGGGCAGTGAGGCAAAGGAACCGGGTTCTGTGAGGGAGAGAGAATGGCCGGGGAGCTGAGAGGCGGGCTGTCCTTTCTGGATAAATTCCTGACGGTCTGGATATTTTTGGCCATGGCCATCGGGGTGGCGGTCGGGTATTTCTTCCCCGGCGTCGCAATGGCGCTCGACGCCTTCAGAATAGACACGGTGTCGCTGCCGATAGCTGTCGGGCTTCTGGTGATGATGTACCCCCCTCTGGCGAAGGTGAAGTACGAGGAGCTCAGGAGGCTGGTGAGCGCGAGGGAGTCGAGGAGGGTCTTCGGGACCTCGCTCGTGCTCAACTGGCTCGTCGGCCCCTTCCTGATGTTCGGGCTCGCCTGGGCCTTCCTCCCCGACCTCCCCGAGTTTAGGATGGGGCTGATAATGGTCGGGCTGGCGCGCTGCATCGCAATGGTGCTGGTCTGGAACCAGCTCGCCGGGGGCGACACGGAGTACTGCGCGGTCCTCGTCGCCCTCAACTCGCTCTTCCAGATATTCATGTACTCTTTTCTGGCGTACCTCTTCATCACCGTCCTGTCCGGATGGATAGGCGGGGCCTCAGCCTCGGCGGTGGTCAGCGTCTCCATGGTGGACATCGCCAAGAGCGTTTTCATCTTCCTCGGCATACCTTTCATCGCGGGCGTGGTCACGCGCTTCGCGCTCGTTGCGAAGAAGGGCAAGGAGTGGTACGACGGCAGGTTCGCGCCGGCCATAAGCCCGCTCGCGCTCATCGGCCTGCTCTTCACGATAGTGGTCATGTTCGCGCTGAAGGGCGAGTACATCATCGGCCGGCCGCTAGACGTGGCGCGGGTGGCGGTTCCGCTGGTCGCCTACTTCCTGCTCATGTTCTTCGTCTCGTTCTGGATATCGCACAGGCTGGGGTTCTCCTACGCGCTCACGGCCACCCAGTCCTTCACCGCCGCCAGCAACAACTTCGAGCTGGCGATAGCTGTCTGCATAGGGGTCTGGGGCATAGGCTCCCTCCAGGCCTTCGCCGCAGTCATCGGACCGCTGATGGAGGTTCCCGTGCTGATATCGCTGGTCAATGTCTCGCTCTGGCTGAAGGAGAGGTACTTTGATGAGGGTGGAGCGGTTATGGAGGAGACGGGGTAAAGTCGGGGGGGACGGCGACAGGGAGTCGATCGCGGGATTGGGTCCGGATAGTCACGGGAGGTTCTCGCGGTGGCCGGGGAAACATCGGGGAGCGCGGGGGCAGGGCGCTGAGGGCGCGGTGGAGGTGGTTGCCGTGAGAGAACGGGTTGAGGAGGAGGGAGGAAGGGAGAGCGGGGCTCCGCGCCTCAGGCGCGGAGGGGTCGAAGGGTCAATGAGCTCGCGTGATGCAAAAGGAGGCTGTGTCGAATGAAAATAGAGGTTCTGGGAACGGGGTGCGCGAAGTGCAGGAGGCTGGAGGAGAACGTGAGGAGGGCCCTGAGCGAGGCCGGCGTGCAGGCCGAGGTGGTCAAGGTCGAGGACCTGGACCAGATAATCGGCCGTGGGGTGATGATGACGCCCGCGCTCATCATCGACGGCGAGCAGAAAGCCGTCGGGAGGGTCCCGGGGGTCGAGGAAATAAAGAAGATGCTCAGACAGGGGTGATGGGTTGCCGAAACCGGAAGTGCTCGTGTGCACCTGCGGGAGCGACTGCCCGGGGTTCAAGGACAGGAATCTGGTGGAGCTGCTGGCGAGGATACGGACGGAGCTTCCCGTGGAATACGCGGTGGCCCACCCGTTCCTGTGCGACGAGGACGGAGAACGGTTCCTGGGAAGGCTGTTGAAGGCTGACGGCACCTATGTCGTGGTGGCCTGCGACCCGAAGAAACAGCAGAAACTGCTGAGGGACGGGTTCGAACGGGCAGGCGTCGCCACGGAGGGGCACCTGGTATCCCTCGGGACCTCGAAGATGACCACCGAGCAGGCCTTCGAAGAGGTGAAGACGGCTGTGGAGGGCAAGGGGTGATGGATTGGGGGCGCTCTACCAGGGCATACCGAGAAATGAGATTGCTTGGTTTCCAAAAGTGGACATCGAGAAATGCTCGCGATGCGGCTCTTGCGCGGAGGAATGCCCGAACGACGTGTACGACTTCGATGAAGTGCCGATCGTAGCGAGACCGTATAACTGTTCGGTGGGATGCTCCAGCTGCGCAAAGGGCTGCCCGTCCGGGGCCATATCGTTTCCGGATTTGAAGGAACTCCAGAGGATTTTAGCTGGGCTCAGAATCAAATATAAAAATAAGGGCGCTGAACCAAATGACTAATGTATGTCGATAATGAGGCAAGAAAGGGGGTGCAGGAAATGAACGAATTGGTACAGGAAAAAAAGCCATCAGTCGACCAGGTCCTGAAGATGATGGAGCAGAACTTGGGCGCGGAGCCGAGGCCGATGGTGCTGATGTCCAAAATGGTCCCGGAGGCGGTGCTCAGGCAGGCGGGCGAGAGGAAGTTCGTCTTCGAACTGCCGGCCGTGCCCGCGAAATACAAGCACCTTATCTGCGCGGCGGTCGCGGCGGCCGTGAGCAGCCACCTGTGCACGGAGACCTTCATCCGCCTCGCGCAGCGCGCGGGGGCGACCAAGGAGGAGATCGGGGAGACCCTCCTGACGGCGAAGTTCGCGCTCGGCTCCACGGTCTTCGCCTCCGCCGTTGAAGGAATGGAGCTCGTGACGAAGGAGTGATGGCGGGATGCCCGGGATCGACATAGACCTGGATGCCTGCACGGGCTGCGGGAGGTGCGCCGAGCTCTGCCCCGCCAATGTGCTCGAGATGAAGGAGAAGAAGGCGGTGGTCGCCAACGGAGCGACCTGCACCCTCTGCGGGATATGCGCCGACCAGTGCCCGAAGAGCGCGATCAGGCTCGAGCGCAGGATGGACACCGGTAAATACATGATTGATTTTCGGGCAAAGGAGGAGTACAGGGAAGCGAGCGCAGCGCTCGAGAAGATTCTGAAACCGAGGAAGAGCCCGGTGGCGATAAGGCTCGTCAAGGATGCCGGGGAGGTCCCCGCCGGGGTCATGCAGCTCGATTTCCCGGTGAGGCATTGCGTCTCGATAAACATGGCCGCCCACGGGGCAGTGTTCTACCTCCCGGCGGACAAGCACGCCTGCAGCGCCGCCAAGGCCGCGCTGGGAATCAAGCCGCTCCCGGAGAAGGTCCGGAGCGGGAAGGTGCCCTACATGCACGGCCTGGCCGCCACCCAAGAGGCGGCGGCGAGGACGATGGCGGAGATTCCGAAGCTCCCGCCGGGAAGTACCATCGGGACCCTCCTGGCCCCGCTCGGAAAGGCGCCCTTCGACCCGGACGTGGTGGTGCTGACCGTGAACCCCATGCAGGCGATGTGGGTGGCAAACGCATTCCTCTTCAAGGACGGGGGGCCCCGGCTCACCGCCAGCTTCGCCGGGATGCAGGCCTCCTGCGGGGACGTGACCGCCCTGCCCTTTATCACCGGGAAGGTCAACTTCTCCCTCGGGTGCTACGGGTGCCGGTCGGCGGGAAAGCTCGGGGAGGATGAGATGTACGTCGGGGTGCCGGTCGGCCAGCTCGAAAAGCTGGTGCATGGGCTGAAAGGGCTTGGAAAGGCCATGAGGACCCTGGAGAAGGGGCATGTCGAAGGGAGCGGGCGATAGCATGGATACGGAAGAGCGTGTTCCGACGAACGCCATATTCTGTTGCTTCGGATGCATGTCGAGCGTCGGTACTCTGACCGGGGTGGCGATGCTGGAGGCGTACAAAAGGCTGGATAAGGAGAGGAACGGTCTATTCTGCACCTCGGCCATAGCCGCTGGAGTAACCAAGCACCGAAAGACAACGGAGCGGGCCAAGAGAATTATCGTCATTGATGGCTGTTACAATAAATGTGCAAAGAGGATTCTCGAGAAGGATGGCTTCAAGATAGACAAATATCTCAACCTTCTGCTGGATCTGAAGATACCAAAAATAGGACCGTTCAAGAGCCTGTCCATGAATTAAAGGTGATGATACACCTTTAGTGGTGCCATCATATACTCTACGCGCGCGTAGAAAGGTTTAAATCTAGAGACATCTATATCCCCATCCCGATGACAATGACGCGAAAATACATCTCCTATGACCCGAACCAAAACTACCTGCTTCCACCCAACCCGAGAGACTGGCTCCCCGAAGGACATCTTGCATTGTTCATCTCGGACACCGTCGATGATCTCGACATCTCGTCAATTTACGAATATTACGACAAAGCCGAAGCGGGCGCTCCCCCGTTCAATCCCGCCATGATGGTGAAGATACTCCTTTACGCGTACTGTAAGGGAATTGCCGGCTCCCGCAGGATCTCGGCGGCCGTGGAGGAAGACATTGCATTCAGATTCCTGGCCGCCGGGAACACGCCCGACTTCCGAACCATCTGCCAGTTCAGGAGGACGCACATTGAACCGCTCAAGGGAATCTTCAAGCAGGTTGTCCGTCTGTGCCAGAGGGCTGGCCTCGTGAAGCTGAATGTCGTAGCCGGTGATGGAACCAAGATGAAAGCCCACGCGAGCATGTCGAAGAGTAAGACGATGGACCCCCTTCTCGAAGAGGACGCTCGGCTCGAGAAAGAGATAAACGATGCTCTCACTGCTGGCATGAATGCCGACGAGGAAGAGGACCAAAGGTACGGGAAGGACAAGCGAGGTGACGAGCCTCCCGAGTTCATCCGCAACACCAGGAAGCGCCGAGAGTTTATCCGTAAGGGGATCGCGAGACTCGCCCAGGAAGAAAAGGAAAAGATGGATGCACAGGAGAAGAAGATCGAGGAGCGCCAGAGGAAGGAAGAGGAAACGGGGATGAAGCTTCCAGGGCGCAAACCGAACCCGCCGAAATCGGTGGTTGACAGCGAAAGGAAGGCCAACACCCCAGACCCCGACAGCCGCATCATGAAGACCCGGTCGGGCTACTTACAGGGCTACAACGGGCAGGTCGTCGTGGATTGCAACAGCCAAATCATCGTCGCGCAGGCGATAACGACGGACGAGAACGATGTCCATCAGATCGCCCCGATGCTGGACGAAGTCCGACGCATCACCGGATCGTTGCCGGCGATGGAAACGCTGGATGCCGGATACTGGAGCGAACAGGGCGTATTGAATGCCCCGCCTGGGGTGGAGCTGTTCATCGCTACGAAGAAAGACTGGAAGCAGAGGAAAGCCCTCCTGGAACTCCCGGCGCCGAGGGGACGCATTCCCGGGTCGGCTACCCTCCGGGATAGGATGGAGCGGAAACTGCTTACAAAGCGCGGCAGGGAAATCTACAAACTGCGGGGAAAGACGGTCGAGCCTGTTTTCGGGCAGCTCAAGGATGCAAGGAAGCTGGATAGGTTCCTCCTGCGTGGGGAGGAGAAGGTGGCGATGGAGTGGTCCCTCATGTGCGCCACCCACAACCTCCTCAAATTGTGGAAGCACGAGCGTGAGCTCTGGAAAGCCAGGGCAACTTAAGCTTAAACGGCGATTTCGGGCTTGAAATCGGAGCGAGAAAAGTCTATATCGCAAGGAGTTGCTCAAGATAGGTGCATGGGACGGGAATCATGGACGGGCTCATGTGGGAGGGAAAACCTCATGACGCAAGAATGCGGGACAGGTGGCTGGATAGAATTCATCGAGATACAGACGACCGAGCTCTGCACCGCGGACCCGAACAAGATCAGGATAATGGCGCAGGCATCCCCTTTCCCAGCCGGGTTGCTGCCGTATGTCGCCGCAGCAATTCCCAGGGCGTCCTATTCCGCCGAGATGGGCTCTGTGACCTGGAAGGAGGAGCTGAGGACCCACTCAATATTCGCGTCCAGCAAGGTGACCATTACTCAGCTCGGGAACCGGGAAGAAGCGATGGAGAGGCTCGAGGAGTTGAAGAGGAAGCTTAACGACATCTGGGCCCGAAGGGATACCATCGACCTGAATGCGAAGAAGAGGCGCATTGGCCCCTGGATATCTTGCGGCTTCTCCCGAAGACGAATTGCGGCAAATGCGGCCTTCAGACCTGCATGGCTTTCTCGGTCGCGCTTCTGTCCGGGAGCAAGAAGCCGGGCGACTGCGTGGAGGCCAAGGAGGAGGCGGCCCTGAAAAAGCTGATGAGCGAGGCGGGATATGCAAATGCTGAATGATAATAAAGCCGCTGGGATGATGGTCCTCGATGGAGAAAGAAATGGCGGTCTAGGTCATGGAGGGGCTCTGGTGAAGAGGCCACTCGCGTCCGCTCTCGCGGCCCTGCTCGCCGTGATGCTGGCAACGGGGATGAATGCCCATCCCGTTTCCGCCGACGGCCCGCAGCTGAATCTCAAAGTGGTCTCCCGCCTCCCGCTCGGCAGCTACCGCGCCGTGGCCGTCCCGTCCGGAGAGGAGGTCTTCATAGTCGGGGGCAGGGACTTTTCCGAGGTCAAGTCGGACATAATGGCATACAACACCAGCACCGGCCGGACCAGGGTCTGCGCCCAAGAGCTACCCGGACCGCGCATGTCGGCGTCGCTCATAAACACCGGTCCCGGGGCGTTCATCGTCGGCGGGAGCGACGGGCCGTCCGAGCTGGACACCATACTGCGCTTCTCGCCCTCCACCATGGGGCCCCCCCTCCTCACTGCAAGGCATCCGCTGCCCCGAGTAGGCACATTCTCGGCCTTCTCGGGCGGCTTCGGGTACATCTTCGGGGGGCACACGTCAGAGGGGCGCGAGACCGATGAGGTACTCCGGCTCGACCCGGTTACGGGAAACCTCACCCGCATGAACGCCACGCTCCCCTTCGGGCGGGCCGGCGCCGGGATATGCGCCGTCTCGGACGACATCCATATTTCCGGAGGGATGACCAACGACAATGTCCCCACCGACCAGGTCCTCCGCTTCGATCCTTCCACGCGCAAGGTGGAGGCCTGCCCGTCCGTCCCCCCTTCACCGCGGGAGCGTGTCAGCGCCGCGCTCGGAAACGGGAGCGTCTATGTCTTCGGCGGCCGGCTGGCCGTTCCCGCGTGCGACGAGGTCCTGCGCATTTCGGTCGCGCCGGCGACCGCCAAGGCGACATCGGGCCGGCTCCCCTCCACCCTCTATGCGGGCATCGCCATCCCGGTCGTCATCATCGTCGCGGCCGCGATATTCCTTCTGATGGCCCGCCAGAAAGGTCGGCGAGCGAATGCAAACCGAAAGAGGTGAGACACGATGTCTGATGAAAAAGGAGACGGGAACAAGGGACGCTGTCTGTGCGAGGCATCGGAGACTTTGATATTCCCCTGCTCGGGGGCGTCGAACGTCGGCCAGATCGCCAACGAGGCGGCGCTAAGGCTCCGCGAGGCGGGGAAGGGGAACATGTACTGCACCGCTGGCATCGGGGGCCATGTGAAGGGCCTGGTCGACGGTGCCAGGAGCGCGAAGCTCCTGGTGGGAATCGACGGCTGCGGCGTGGGCTGCGTCAAGAAATGCCTGGAGGGCGAGGGCCTGAGCCCGGGCGTGTACATGGTCATTTCGGACGAGCTTAAAGTGAAGAAGGGGTACGTCCGCCCCGAGGAGAGGGACGTGGCTGAGGCGGTGCGTCTCCTGACGTCCCGGCTGAGGGAGCATGTGAGATGATCGCGACCCGCAAACATGAGAGGTGCCCCAGGTGCGGGGCGAAGGTGAGGCGAGACAGGCTGGAGAGCCACATCCGGAAGGTGCACGGGCGGGTGGCTCCGGAGAGGCCCCGGGGCCACCCGGCAGGACGCCGGAGGCTCGACATCATCGCGATCGCGCTCGTGGTAACGGTCGTCGCCGGCGCGCTGGCCCTCTACGCTCTCTCAAGACAGGGAGAGGAGGAGAGGGGGACAGGGCGCGGGGAGGGATACGCGCCCAGGCACAGACCGGGCTCAGGTCCCGAGGACTTCTGGACAGTCTACCCCTCCGGCCATGTCTCGGCGGGGAAGCCGGTGCCCTTCCCCTCGTGGGTGCAGGAGGGGAGCGCATCGAAGGTGCTCCTGATTCTGGTCCACAGCGAGGGCTGCGCGCCCTGCATCCAGCAGCAGGCAGACGTCGCGGCCGTGATGCGCGACGCGACCTTCGCGGCCTCCGTAAGCTACGTCGACCTTCTGGCGGACGGCTCCGACCAGAGGGCGCAGGACTGCTTCCGCCTCTTCGACCCCGAGGGGGCGCAGAACTACATCCCCCTGACTGTGATTGTGGCGATGGACCCCGCTGGCACCTACTTCTGGCACTCCTGGGAGGGTGTGACAGGCAGAGCCAACCTCGAAGGCTGGCTCAGAGACGCGATGCACTACAAGACCGAGGGGCTGGGGGAATGAGCGCGCGGGGCTGGGCGGCCCCCGCGGCCGGGGCCGCGGTGCTGTTTGCTCTTTCGGCCGTCTTGGTTTTTTTCTCGAGCGCGAGCACAACGACCGGGGGCGTTGCCCCCTCCTTTACCGTCACGGACATTGACGGAGACACCATATCCCTCGATGAGCTGAGGGGGAGGGTCGTTGTTCTCCACCTGACCGTGGTCTACTGCGGCGGCGTCGTCACCGACGCCGGGAGGTACCAGATAGAGCAGCTCGGGGAGGCTCGGGAGCGGTGGGGGGAGGGGGTCGCGCTCGTGAGCGTGACCTCGGAAAACTGCCCGACAACGGAACTAGCGGCGGTAAGGAAGCAGCACAACATATCGTGGCCCCTGGTCAACGACTGGCCGGATTTTAGAATCTACGGGCCCTACGCGAACTACTTCAGCCTCCACGGAGACCCAACGCTCGTCTTCATAGACCCCTCTGGGAGAGTGGTGGGGCACACGGGGAGGGCGAGCGCCGGCGAGATACTGAGAGCGGTCGAGGCCGCCAGGGCCGGCAGCGCCCCTGCCTCCCCCGTGACATCGAGCATCGGCTTCGCCGGAATGCTGGCGCTGGGCGCGCTGACCTCGCTGGCCCCGTGCTCCATGGCGCTGCTGGCGACGATGCTCGCCTTTCTCATCTCCCGCGGGCACGAGAAGAGAAGCGGGGTAGTGGAGAGCGGCCGCGCCTCCGCAGTCCGGGGCCTGTCCATCGGGCTCTACTTCACCCTCGGCACGGGGCTGGTGTTCCTCCTTCTCGGCCTCCTCGTCGGCTATCTGGAGGTCTTCGTAACCCTCTCGCCGGCGTTCTTCGCCGTCGCCGGGGCGGTGCTGATAGTCCTCGGCCTGAACTCCGCATTCTCGATTTTCGAGCGCGTCCGTGGAATGGTGGGGAGGGGATCGGGCGGGGGCACGGGCGCGCCGGGCTGGGCCCGGGCCATCCGGAGGGCCTGGGGCCGCTCGCCGGAGCTGGGCGCGCTGCTGCTGGGGACGCTGTTCTCGCTCGCGTGGGCGCCCTGCGCGATATCGCTGGTGCTCCCGGTCATCGTGCTGGTGCTCGCATCGAAGGTCGGCCTTCTGGCGGGAGGAGCGCTCCTTTTCTTCTTCGGGCTGGGGCACGCGGTGCCGATAATCCCGATAGCCATGGTCACCGAGACCTCGCGCGCGAGACTGGCGGAGAGGTACATGAGGGCCGGGAGGGTGGTGACCGTGGTCTTCGGGCTGGCGGTCTCGGTGATGGGTGCGCTGTTCATCGCCAGAGCGCTCGGGGTTTATCTCTGGTGAGCGGGAGCGGGGCGCCTCTACAAGAAGAGGCGGCCGGAGACGCCGCCCGCCACCCATAAATAATACGGGCCCCATTAACCCCGGCCAGCCGGCATTGATGGGGTGGAGGATTGTCCGGAAGACCGAGCGGTAAGGCCATGGCGCCCGAGGGCCACCCAGTGCACACCCTGATGGCCGAGCACGATATTCTCCTCGACCTCGCGGAGGAGCTGGGCCTGACGGCCTCGGCGATAGGGAAGACCGGGAGGGCCGAAGCGTGCGGAGAGGAGCTCGAGCATCTTCAGGACATCATCGAGCACTTCAGGGAGTCGGAGAAGCACTATCTGCGCGAGGAGAACGGCCTCTTCCCGGTGATGGAGAGGCACGGCTTCTCCGGCCCGACGGTCCAGATGTGGACCGAGCACAACGAGATAAGGGAGGTGAAGAAGCGGCTCTACTCGCTGGCGGAGGCGGCGGTAAGGGGGGACCTGAAGGGCGCCGGCGGGCTGGAGGCCCTCTCGGGCGAGCTCAGGGCGATGCTCGAGAGCCACTTCACGAAGGAGAACTCGGTCCTCTTCCCCATGGCCCTGAGCACGCTGACCGGAGGTGAGTGGGCCGAGGTCGCGAGCTCCTTCGACGAAATCGGATACTGTTGTTTCACTCCGGCGGGCGCCCGCGGGCCCGGCGGGGCTGTGAGGGGAGAAAAGGAGAGAGGAGCCGGGGCGGGGGCCGAGGGCGCTGAGACGGCCGGGGAGAGGAAGGTCGCGGGGAAGGGCAGGGGCAGGAATTCAGGTGGGGGGATGGCAATGGAGCCGGAAAAGGAGCTGATCGAGCTGAGGACGGGCAGGTTCTCGAGGGAGGAGCTGGAGACCGTCCTGAACACCCTGCCCGTGGACATCACGTTCGTCGGCGTCGACGACGCGGTCAGGTACTACAGCGACGGCCCGCACAGAATCTTCCCGCGCACGGTTGCGATAATCGGGCGGAAGGTCCAGAACTGCCACCCGCAGAAGTCGATCCACGCGGTCCAGAGAATTCTGGACGAGTTCAGGGCAGGGAGGAGGGACGTGGCGGAGTTCTGGATAAACATGGGCGGGAGGGTGATACATATCCGCTACTTCGCGGTCAGGCGGGACGGGAGGTACCTCGGCACCCTCGAGGTCTCGCAGGACATCACTGAAATTCAGAAGATAAGGGGCGAGAAGAGGCTGCTGGACTGATGAATTCAGCCCCGAAGCAGGGCGCGTCGCGGCCCGGCGCGGCGGGGCGCGAGGAGACGGCGGGAGGCGCCACCCGCCTGAGCGATGGGGGGCCTGGAGTCGATGCGATGCCCGGGGAGCGGGGGCTGCCGGGGTCCGGCGCGACCCGCGGGCCAGGCGGGGTGGACCCGGCTCCCCGGATGTCTCCCGGCTCCAGGGCCGGAAATGGTTCGCGCCCCCGCATGGGTTCGGGGAATGAAGGAGCCTCAACGGTGCCCCGGGGGCTATGTGGGGCCCCGGGCCGCCGGAGAATCACAGGAGGGATGGAGGGTGAACCTCGAGACGCTGTTCAAGCTGGGCTGCGGGATGTACATCGTGAGCACCGCGCACGAGGGCAGGAAGGCCGGCCAGCTGGTGAACGCGATCGTGCAGGTGACGGCAGAGCCCGTCCAGATTGTGATGAGCCTGAACAAACAGAACCTGACCTGCGAGCTCCTGCAGAAGAGCGGGGTCTTCTCTGTCTCGGTGCTCGGCCGGGACGCGCCTATGGAGTTCCTCGGAAAATGGGGCTTCAAAACGGGTAGGGACGTGGACAAGTTCTCAGGCACGGCGTACATGACGGGGAAGAACGGGGCGCCCGTTGTGACCGACCACGCCGTGGCCTATCTCGAGGGCATGGTGGTGGGGACCCTCGACGCCGGGACCCACATTCTGTTTCTGGGCGAGGTCACAGAGGCCGAGACGCTCAGCGAGGCGGAGCCGATGAGCTACGCATATTACCGCGAGGTCAAAAAGGGGCTGACCTCGAGGCTGGCGGCGACCTATCAGGCGAAGCGCTGAGCCGCGCGCCAGCGCTCAACCACCCACCTTCGCCCCTCATCTTTCCCTACGTTTCTTCCATGCCGCTGCCAGAACGACTGCGGCGGCAATCAGGACGGCCCACATCCAGAAAAGGAAAGTCTCGCGAGAGATTCTCTCAGCCTGCACGGTTATCTCGAAGCTCTTCTCCGTCAGCGCGCCGTCGTCGGCGCGCACCGTCACCCTGACCAGATATTTGCCCGGCTTCGTAAAAGTATAGTTGACAACGGTGCGGTTGATGGTCTTATTTTCAATCAGCCAGCTCACGGCCTCGACGCGGCCATCGGAGTCGAAGGAGCCTGAGGCGTCGAGACACACTCTCGCGCCGGCCATGAGCTTTTCTTCGTATTTGAGCCCAATCACAGGGCCTCTGTTCCGCACATTTATCGTTATGCTGGTCACGTTCTCATCAAAATCATCGTCTATGACTCTCAGTTTTACTTCATAGGTCCCGTCGTCCCTGTATTCGTGGCCCGCGTTTTCGCCCACCGCAGTGGGTCCATCGCCGAAGTCCCATATATACAGCTTTACCACGCCGTCTGCGTCGTTCCCTGAGGCTGTGAAATTGACCCTCTCGAATGTGAGGGGGGAAGTGGAGGAGGCGTTTATCGCGCCCCGTGGCGGGATGTTTTCAATGATAATTTGCTTCCGGGCGATGTTGCTCATCGCGCCCCCGTCATCAATGACATAGAGCGTGGGCCAGAATGTCCCTTTTGTCCCGTAGCGGTGGACCGGGTTTGGCTCGCTGCTCGTGGAGCCGTCTCCAAAATCCCAGAAGTATTGCGATATCGTCCCGTCCATGTCGAAGGCCTCGGGCGTGAATGCGATGTCGTCGAGAACCGTGGCGGTGGTCAGGGACATATTGAAATCGGCCAGGGGGTCGCGGTTCATGACATATATCTTGAACTCGGTCGAGTTGGACGCGCCGTCGTCGTCCCAGGCGGTGAAGCGGACGGTGTAGATGCCGGCTCTGGAGTAGCTGTGGACGGGGTTGGGTAGCTCGCTGATGCTTCCATCACCAAAGTTCCAATATATTTTAGTAATGAAACCGTCAATGTTATATATAGAAATATTAAAATAAATGGGTTCATTAGCTAAATAAATAAAGGACAAAGAGCTACTTTCAATTACTGGGGACCTATTGTTTATTGTTAAATTAATATAGCACCAATTGCTTGTTAACCCATATTCGTCACGAATTTTTAATTTTGCTGTATAGTTACCCATCCTATTATATAGATGTTTAATCGATTTGTCCTTAATCCAATTTGAATTATTTCCGTCGCCAAAATCGAAAAAAAGATCGTTAAAAATAGTGATACCTTGAAAAGTAATTGCCTCAATTGTCAGAGCCTTATCTGGCCATACTATTATTTTTGGTAAATCTATTATTACGATGACGGCAAGATTATTATTATTTTCGTCTATTTCATTAAAATAATTATCAGGGTCAATAGTTAATAAGCAAATATGTGATAATTGATTTTGGTCCTCAAATTTAAGATTGAGATTGTATAGACTAGTGCCGTGACTCAAAATCGACTCCTGCATTTATGACCGAGAGATTCGAATCCTAGGACAACCATATCCCCTATTGATGGTGCTTCACATAAGGCCAATATCGGACGAGGAGGGAAATCGCCTTTCCCGGCTCATCAAACGAACCAGCAATGTCGTCATCCTGCGTCGGGGCCAAGTTCTTCTCCATTCGGCGCAGGGATTTACACCACCCAAGATTGCGAGCCTGTTGGGACTATCCGTTGAGTGGGTGCGCCATATAATAAGTGAGTTTAACAAATCCGGATTTGACTCTCTTAGTCCCAAACCAGCCAAAGGTGGGCGTCCAAGAGTGTTCGATGATGAAATCCGCCTCCAGATGGTCAATGTCGCATTGACACCTCCACCGAAACTCGGATACCCATTTAGGCAATGGTCTTTAAGAAAGCTCAGGGATGCTATCATTGAGAAAAGGATTGTTGACAAGATCAGCGTGTCAAACCTGCGGATAATAATGGAAGAGGAAGTACTTGCTTACCAGGTGGTAAAAACCTGGAAAGAGAGCAAGGACCCGGATTTCGAAAAGAAGAAGCGCAGGATAGACAGGCTGACACGTAAGCAGCACAATCCGCCAGTCGTCCTGGCCTATGACGAATTGGGTCCATTAGAACTAAGGCCTCATTCGGGTCGACATTGGCAGCTGAAAGGACATCCTAACAGGGTCCCGGGGACATACACTCGGAAGAAAGGTGCGAGACAATTTCTCGTGGCATTTAACTATCATAAGGGAACATTCTTTGGACGATTGCGTCGACGGAAACGATCAAAGTATATTTCAATTTTTTCAAATTATTACGGCTGCACTATCCTCCAGAACAACGAATCTATTTGATCATGGACAATCTCTCCGCGCATAAAAAGAAAGATATTCGTCATTGGGCTAGAATGAATAAGGTATCATTCGTATTCACACCGACAAATGCATCATGGCTAAATCCTATTGAATGCCATTTTGAAGATATCGAGGAATTGGCTTTATCGGGAACTGATTACAAGGAATGGCTGGAGATGAATGCCGCATTACAGGCAGCCCTCCAATATAAAAATTCAAGAAGAGCGGAAATGTTGAGAGCAAGGGAAGAAAGACGGAAGCGACGTCGCCATCTTTGGCGGTTCAGGTCAGATACATAAGTCTAGTTTTTGCACAACCCCGCCCATTCTATTTCTCAAATTAAAGATGTTATTTTATTGTAAAAAAATCCATTTACGCGTTCTGAAAGCCTCGGCCGGCTGTTTCGCGGTGGGTCACTTACGCGGGCCCAGCTGGGTCACGCGGGAGAAGTGGTTACTTCAAGCGCTAATTCGGGAGCCCTGTAGTCCCGCTCCCCCCGATTCGCCCTCCGGAGCAGATTCGGGGGAGTGGCCATCGTATCTGAAACCGAACTAAGCTTGCGAAGTCAAAGCTGACCGAAGGTCGACTGGTCGCAAACCACGCTGCCCAGCCCTCGTCTTGGGGCTGAGGCGAGGGCGTGCCGAGGACGAATGAAGCTCGTCAAGCTGGATGGTAAGAGTGCGCGGCTGGTTCGGGCAGGCAAAATTCCTGAAAGCGTCATGGGCGCGTGGCATGTGAACTCATGATATTCGCTCCATTCAAAGGTACTTCCTCATCTTCCCCTCTTCAAGGTCCTTGTAGAGCGCCCTGCGCACGTCGCCGTTTCTCAGCATGAACAAAGCGACGTCAAGCACCTCCTCCTTCAGGTTGTTCAGTATGTCGCAGTTGTTCGTGCACCTGACGCAGTAGGGGTGGCTCCTCAGCTTTCTGCGGATATCCCTCGCGCGCTCCGAGAACCAGAGCTCCTCGACCGGCGCCTCCCGGACGTTCCCGAAGCGGAACTCAGGCACGGGGAGCATCAGGCAGGGGTAGACCCCGCCCTGCGCATCGATATAAACCGTCTTGAATCCCCCGAGGCAGGGGAAGGGCCTGTGCGTCAGCCCGGGCCGGGTCAGGATCTCAATCACCTTCGAGTGGTAGTAGGCGTAGGCGGGCTCCTTAAGCCTGAGCTCTTCGAGGAAATTGACGAGCGTCCGCGCACTCTCAGGGGAGAGCAGGCCGCAGCCCTCCTCTTGATTGTAATAGGGGGAGACCGCGGCCGGGGTGATATTGACGTGGGGCGTGTGCTCTTTGAGGGTAGCGTAGATTCTCCCGAGCTCCTGCACATTCTGGTCCGTGATCACGGTCTCCGTGCCCGTTTCGAATCTCTCGTTTGCGAGCTGGAGCTTCATCAGCTGGTCGAGGGTCCTCATCGCCTTTTTGTAGGCACCGGGAGTGCCCCTGAGCTCGTCATGGAGCCTCCCTACTCCGTCTATGGACACGTTCACATTGAGCAGTGCCCGGCCCCCGAGCGCCTCGAGCATCTCTCTGACCGCACCCTCGATTCTCTCGCTGAGGAAGCCGTTTGTGGGTATAGCGACGAGTTCGAGCGAGGGCAGCCTGTCCCTGAGCGCCGCAGCGAGCTGGACGATGTCCTTTCTCAAAAACGGCTCCCCTCCTGTCAGGTTTACCCATCGGACCCGGCTGAAGAATGGCCTCGCCACGAGGTCCTCGAATTCCTTTAAAAGAAGCTCGCCCTCCGGTTTCGTTCTCCAGAGGCCGCACATCCTGCAGCGGCTGTTGCAGGCGGTCGTGACCTGATATATTAGGAATGTTGGCAGGTATCCGCGCGCGAGCGCCCTGCTCACCCGGAAGCCTACCCCCTTAAAGGCACCGAGGCCCTGCCTGAACAACGCCCAGCGCGCGCCCATTGTACCGGTTGGTCGTATGCGGGGGAGCGGTTAATAAAGCTACCCCTCCGCAATTCCACTGAGTGGGCCCTGGGGGCGACAATAAAGCATTAATATAAAAAAAGTCAATATGCTTTTTCCAGAGGAAAACAAGATGAGTAGCGAGACAGAGTTACCCGCGGTCCCTGTCTGGAAGGCCTTTCTGGCGTGGCTCTTCATCCTGAGCCTCGTTTTCGCGCCCCTGGCCGGTATGCTCGCCTACTTCTCGCCCCTCTCTGTCTGGATGGGCTGGTACGTTGGCACCTCCCTCCTTATCGGACTCGCCGCCGGGGTGGGTCTCAGTGCCCTCATCTCGGCCTTTTTCGCAATTAGGAGCAGGGGGTGAGCGCCTGAAGACCTACATCCGGGTGATTGTGAATAGCGAGGGAGCGAGCCCCGTCGAGATATCCACGGCCCTTCAGGAGCTCGGTTTCACGGCGTCCCTAGGTCAGCAGGACTTCTGCTACGATTGGGGGAAGAAGAAGGAGGTAGCGCTCGAGGTCGTGCTGGGCCTCATCGAGCGGGTCCACCGCCGCCTGAAAGGCATGAACGTTCAGTACGAGATAACCACAGTACCCTAGGCTGCTCTCGGCGCGGATGGGCCATGCTGATAAGCGTTGTCGTCACCATCAGGAACGAGAGGGACCATATCAGGGATCTGCTCGACAGTCTCGTGACGCAGGAGGGACCCGTCGAGATTATAGTCGTGGACGCCTACTCGGACGACGGCACGGTCGAGCTCGTGGAGGGCTATTGCAGGAATCACCCGCAGGTTAGGCTCCTGATGAGGGGCGGGACGAGGGGCGAGGGGAGGAATTTCGGCATCGAGGCGGCTCGGGGGGAGGCCGTGGCCTTCATCGACGGCGACTGCATCGCCAACGCCTTCTGGCTGAAGGAGATAAGAAAGGACATGAGGGCCGGTAAGGAGATCGTCGCGGGGAGGACGGTCCGGATCGGCAAGCCCGAATTCGCCCGACTCTCTCGCGTCGAGCTCTTCTATCAGGGCGTGGACGTGACCTACCCAAGCTGCAACCTAGCCTACAGGACTGAGATTCTGAAGGAGCTCGGGGGCTTCGACACCAGATTCAGGACGGCGGAGGACATAGACCTGAACTACCGCGCTGTGCACAGGGGCCACAGAATTCACTACAACGAGAATGCGATCGTGTACCACAGGGAGAGGGACAGTCTTGTCCCTTTCCTCAAGCAGGCGTTCTGGAACGGCTACGGCCGCAAGCAGCTAACCCTGAAGCACGGCGCGCTCTGGAGCAACTACAGCGTCTCGAACATGCTGCGCAGGGACATGTCTTTCTGGTATCTGATAAGGAGTTCCGTGGCCCTCTTGGGCTACCTCACCGCCAAGGCCCGAGAGAGGCGGGAGGACTATATAGGCGACGAGTAGGGTTTTCAGGTCCTCTTCATTTTCTCAAGCTCGGCGCGCCCCGGTCCCTCCACCTTCCCCGCCTGCGCGATCATCCTCTCCCTCTCCTCGATGGCTCTGGAGAAGTTCGCGAATATGTCTATGTGGGTCCGGAACCACTCGTCCCGTGCCTCGATGCCCCTCTTCGCTGCCCTGACCTCCTCCTCCAGCTCTTCGGCTAGGGCGAAGAGCTTGGCGTACCTCTCCCGCTCGATTCTGAGCTCGTTCTCCAGATTCCTGAGCTTAGGGTCCCAGGTGTTCTTCTCGTTGCGCAGGCCCGTGAGCTCGATCTCAAGCTCCCTCACACGACGGTCGCGGGCCTCGAGCACGTCCTTTAGGCTCTTGATGATTCTCTCCCTGTCCGCCAGCTCCGCCTCCAGAGCAGAGACCCTCTCCTTTACCGCGGCGAGCTCCTTCTCCTGCTTCTCATAGGCGTCCCAGAGCTTCGCGAGCCTTGCAGTCTGCTCCTTGTACTTCACTGACCAATCCGCGGCGGCTTCATCTGGCATCCTTCCTCCCCCGTTCACAGCACGTTTGCGAATAACTTTATGCTTAATATTCTTTTGTATAATTAGAGTTCCAACGCAGGCTCTTGATAGATAATACTGCCATTTAGTCGGCCAATCCCTGGCGACCGAGAGGAAGGTTAATCGCGTGGCAGGGCCTTACGGATGTTGATAGAACATGAACGCAAAGCCCTGCAATTACCCAAGGGTCAGGGTAGTACATAATCTCGTCGATGAACTGGTCCGGACAATCCGGTTCCCCAAAGGACCGAATGCCGAGTACAACGACCGGGAAATCATCCGGGTTATCGCGTTCGCGGCGGTCGAGAACATGGACATCGAGAATGCAGCACATAAACTCAGGGCCATGGGCCTCCACTTCCCCTTCATCTGCCCGAGCGGTCTGCATGAAGGGACCGGGACGGCATATCGGATGATATCCATTGAGGTCGTTGTTTCTGGAATACGGCTGACCATGGCGAACCTTCCCATAACGGCCCTGGCCAACCGTCCGAAAATCATCCTCGGATTGCTCCTTAAAGTGAGCCAGTATGCACTATAAATAACGTTCTTATGGAGCGGGGCTTCTTCTGTGCCTCTCTCCTCGATGAGCTTACTCAGGCGGGATTCACCTGGCTGATGCCCGTACCGAGGTCAGAATCCATCAAGGAGCACTTATCCACTATCCAGGGGTTCTCATGGTGGG
>JAWCLH010000017.1 GCA_038851035.1 Thermoplasmata archaeon | reverse complement strand
GCCGCCCGCGTCCCAGAGCGCCCTGAGAATTCTCAATACGACATAAGCGTCCGGTCTGAACAGGGCATGGGCATTGTCGCCGGAGCGGTGAGGGATTATATTGACGATATCCTTTCTATCTGTGTGGGGATTCCGTGCCCCGTCTGCCGCGTGGGACTGGAAGAGACTGCAAATGGCTATCGGGAGACAGGGCGGGAACGGGCGGTGGGGTGCGCAATGACCTGCGTTCATCTATCCCACATTTTTATTTACCAATAGCGGAATATAAATAACTTACTGGAAAAATTAACAGCAAAATATTAATATTATTTTTTTTCCACCGATAGAAAAAAGTGTCATCCCGATCATCCATTTTATAAGCCTTTATAAAGTTGTGGTCTGTGTACGCGTTCAGATAATCAGAAATGCCCAGGCATCCAGAATCTGAAAAGAGAATTTGCCTCTCTCTCTGAGAGGATGCGCACCGATTATGCGTATTGGGATAGGTCACTATTCGCTGCCGAAAAAAGTCTAACGAAAATATATATCCAAAATATATATTTTCGATATATATCCAAAATATATATCGCGGATATATATCGAGGCGGAGGAAGGGTTTTATAGAAGTTGTGATAAATGAAATATATCGAAAAGGGTGGGAAGGTAATGAGAAATAGAAGGAGCCTGTGTCTCGGTCTCGCAGCGATGATGTTGTCGCAGCTGATGACGTTTTTAGGGAGCGTCCCTGTTTCCGCTGGTGCTTTTGAAAACGAAGTATACGAGGATTTGGCGGTTGATGAGAGTGGTAACATCTATGTAGTCGGCCACACTGGAAGTTACGGGGACAGCATGTGGACCGGGGAAGATATGGTCGTCTGCAAGTATGGTCCAAATGGCAATG
Organism: Thermoplasmata archaeon; assembly: GCA_038851035.1. Taxonomy (NCBI): domain Archaea; kingdom Methanobacteriati; phylum Thermoplasmatota; class Thermoplasmata; species Thermoplasmata archaeon. Next base: position 55,155 of record JAWCLH010000017.1, on the reverse strand, counting down.
TCGTCTGGAGAAAGACATGGGGCAATAACAATATTTACGCTCCTAACGATGACAAGGGATTTGGAATAGCAATTGATGAGAACAACATATACCTTGTTGGATATACCAATGGTATCACCCAAGGAGGATATGATATTATAATATGGAAATATGATTTAAATGGCAACCAGATTATTGATGAGGATGAAGACCAGAATCCTGAATGGCCCATAAAAACGGGCGGCTCAAATGATGATTTCGGATTAGATATTGCAATTGATGACGATTACATCTATATAATCGGGTCCTCCTATTCTTTTAATGAGCGAGGTGATTCAGATATCGTCATATATAAATTTGATAAATATGGAACTTTTAATTGGCGGGTTGTCTGGGATAGTAATGGGATTTTGAAACAAGATTTCGGGATGTCGATCGCTGCAGCTAATTCGATGTTATATATTATTGGATATAGTAATGGAAGGACTAATAATCCGATTTGGGGATATGATGTGCTTATATTAGGTTATTCAAAAGGTGGTAATTTACTTTGGACAAAATGGGAGGCTGGTGGTGGAAATGATTACGGATATGAAATAACAACGGACGGAAGCTACGCTTATGCTACATGAGTCATATTCGTCGGTTCTGATTATGCGATATATTGGTCACAAATTGATGAAAATGGAATCAACCATCGGTTTGATACATTTGGATTGGCTGATGAAATCCAAGATTACGCCTATGGAATAGGATACGATTCAAATACGAATTCCATTTTTTTAACAGGGGAAAGGGGAATGAATCTTCTTCTATATTGGTTTGATTTAGATACTGACCAATCATTTTGGACTACCTGGAACGCTCCATTCAATAATCATGATTGCGGCAGAGAATTAGGAATTTATTCGTCAGATGATGAAATGCATATATATATAGTGGGCTACTCATTTTATTACGCTGCCGCGCAATGTTGCGAGGCGATAATATTGAAATATGATTATAATTCTCAGAATTGGGTCGATGGCTGGCCGATATTATACGGGGATAGTTTATACGATATCTTCACATCCCATGTCATAATAGATGAGGATATATATATGACAGGTACTACAGAAAGCTATGGCTCGGGAGCATCCGGCTGTAACAATCCAAGCGGACACATCACCAAGGATGTTTTTGTCGCAAAATACAATTCAAATTTCGTATGTCAGTGGTGGGTGACATGGAATGGCGGAGGGATAGATTGCTCTAATTCGATTTGCACCGATGGAACATTTTTATACGTCGCCGGTTACACGGCGGATGAAGATGATAACAATAAAGATTCATTACTTATTAAATATGATTTGACTGGCGATATAAAATGGGCGCGAATCTGGGATAATGGAGGCAATGAATGGGCAAATGCAGTAGCAGCGGACATGGGTACGTCTGGCGATATATTTGTTACAGGATGCGGTGATTATAATCCACAGATGAACCTCGAAACATTCGTATTAAAATATGATAAGGATGGCGGATTATACATTAATATACCAAATATCTTATGGCCAATAACAACTCTAAGCTGTGCCTTGGACGATTCCGGTAACGCAATTGTACTGGATTCCAACAATGCTTATATCGCCGGTTATATTACTACTATCGAGACTAAAAAGGACGTGTCTATATTCAATGTGAATAAATTGACTGGGTGGTGGATGGGTATTAGATGGAATAATGAGCAACAAAATGGAGATGACTGCGCAAATTCAATACTCATTGGAAATGGTCAGTTCTATATTGGTGGGTATACTGAAACCGCAAATGGACCGGACCCATTAATTCAAAAAAGAATATTATGGGGGTCCAGTCCCGAATGGAGTTATATCTGGAGCAACCCCGGCGAAGATTCAATTAGATCCATTGTTTTTGGATATAATACCATTTACGCCGGTGGATATTATTGGAACGGAAATGATTTTGATGCGTTGGTAATGAAAATCAACAGTCAACAAGGAACATTAGACGGTTGGAATGATTGGGGACTGGGAGATACTGATGGCATAACATCAATCAGTATTTATGGCGGACAACTCAATACAGTGGGCTGGTCCTATGATACAAGATATAATTCTATTGGCTCGCATGATGGTATGATAAATCGCTGGGGGACGGATAATGAATTAACCCAGCAGGCAGGTTGGCCAAAATTTTGGGGATAGGTGGGGCTTTCATATGAACAAGAAAGTTAATTCACTGATGACTGTGCCGATATGCTCATTGTTGTCCTAAGAACAGGAAATTCAATACATGTAGAGCATATCACTATGGTTGGGAAGGGCTGTCGCGAGGATATTGTGTCAAAATTCTCTTATGATAAAAAGAGTATACCATAAATTATATATGTCGTATTATTATATTATTTATTATTTGGCAGAAAGGTGAAAAGGATGCAAATCGGGCTTAAGGCTCCAACGAGATATGCTGTGCTGACCACTCTCCTTCTAACGGGACATATTCTCTTCTCAACACCACCCCTTCCTGCGGATTATTGGTGCAAGACCGATTTGGGGAAGCCCTATAATATGGCGGCGAATGAAGGTTTGACCGATGTGTGCGTAGGAGATGGGAATCACGATGGTAAAATCGAGGCATATTTTATTTGTTGTGATGATGGTAAAATATATGAATTTAATTACTGTGAAGATGGCTGGTCCAGCAGGAGCATAGGCGCGATAGCTGACGCCAGTATGTTTGGGTGGACAGCAATCGCTTTTGGCGATGGAGACGATGATGGATTGAGTGAACTCTATGTGAGTGGTTATTATAAAAGCTCACCGAAGGAAGACTACAAATTCATATTATGTCAATTTTATTATAATGGTACAGCATGGAAGAGGACTGAGATTGATACCTATCCATGGCTTAAAGATATTTGCGTCGGCGATGGTGATAATGATGGAAAAAACGAGTTGTATGGTGGAAATGTAAACGGTGAAATTTATAAATATTCAAAAAAAGGAACATTATGGGATCAACAGAGCATAGGAGCCGTGCCCCAATTCAAAATGGGCGCAAATTGGGAGATTCCAATGGTGACAGGCATTACACTGGGCGATGGTGACAATGACGGTAAAAATGAGATATATGCATCAACCACCAACAATCATGTCTATCAATTCAAATACAATGGGTCAATGTGGAACATTACCAAAGTCGGGGAGGGGGAAAATAATACATGGCAATCCATAACTTTCGGAATGACCGATATAGCTTTAGGCGATGGGGATAATGATTTTAACAATGAAATCTATTCCATCTCATACATAAACCAGACCGTGTATTGTTTTAAATATGACAAACTGTCCCATTCATGGGGCAATCGGGTCATATATACGGCCGGAGTTATGTTCATTTATGATATATGTATAGGAGATGGGAATGGAGATGGCAAAAACGAGGTTTATATAAGCAGAGTAGACGGTCAGGTTCTCCAGCTTTCGTATGATGCTGGCACAGATTCCTGGAACTCAATCGGGGTCGGCTCCGGGAGCGACGCCATGAACTCTATTGCGCTCGCCTCCTTTTATAATGATTCCATTAACGGCATTTATGGTGCGTGTGCGGATGGCCACGCATACGAGTTCATCAATGACCTTTCCCCGCCGCGCAATCCGGTGGTTACAAGCGACACCCATCCTGTTCCCGGGGAATGGTACGCAAGGAATGTGGTCCATGTGATGTGGGCGGACCGGGGCAGCGACCGGAGCGGCATAGACGGCTACTCATATGTCTGGGACACGAATGCAACCACGGTTCCCCCGGCTCTGAAGAGCTGCGAGGAGACGGTGCACGACGCGAGCAGCCCGGTCCTTCCCGACGGCGAAAGTTATTATTTTCATATAAGGGCCCGCGACAATGCGCTCAACTGGAACACCACGGCCACACATTTCGGTCCGATCAGGATCGACACCGTTCCTCCCGATAGATTGAACATTGTGATCAATGGGGGCGCCCCGTACACTTCCTCGGCGGAGGTGGAGCTCACACTCGGTGCGAGGGACCCGATGCCCGGCTCGGGCCTGTGGAGGATGGCCTTCAGCAACGACGGCATCATTTACTCCAACTGGACGGACTGGCGGGAGAGCGCCGTCTGGTCCCTGACGGACGGTGCCGGGGGCACGGACAGCGACGGAAAAAAGACAGTGTATTTCAGGGTTCAGGACCGCGCCGGAAACGTGGGCGGTCCGGTTAATTCGAGCATATTTCTGGATCGGCGCCCTCCGGAGCAGCTCGGACTGATGATAAATGACGGGGCGGAGTTCACAAACGAGAGTATCGTCAGTCTCACAGTTATGGGCCAGGACCGGGACCCGTCCTCGGGGATCTCGGAAATGTCTATCGCAAACAGCGAGAGCTTTCTGGGTTTCTGGGAGCCATTCACTGCGCGCAAGAGCAACTGGAGCCTTGTAAACGGAACTGGTGGCACCGACACGGACGGTTTGAAGGCCGTGCATCTGCAGGTCCGGGACAGAGCCGGCAACATCGGGGGGCCGCTCAACGACACGATTTTTCTGGACAGGGTTGAACCGGGCCGGCTCAGCGTCGTGATTAACAATGGCGCCGCATACACCACCTCACGGTCTGTTACCCTGACGCTCGAAGCCGACGACCCAGAGCCCGCCTCCGGGGTCTATGCCATGCAGCTAAGCGACGACGGGACGGGGTGGAGCGAGTGGGAGGAGTTCACTGAGACGAAGGTCCACACCCTCCCCGCCGGGGACGGTCTCAAGACGATTTATTTCAGGGTCAGGGACAGGGCGGGGAACATCGCCGGACCGGCCACAGATACCATCGTGCTTGACACGATTCCCCCGCTGATATCGAATGTGCAGGTCGTCGGCATAACCGACACATCGGCCACAGTCATCTGGGAGACGAGCGAGGAGGCGGACAGCGGCGTGGAGTGGGGCCTGACGGGTTCCTACGGCTCGTCTTTGAAGGATGAGGTCTTTGCCACTGCCCACTCGCTCACGCTGAAGGGACTGAGCCCGAGCACAACCTATCACTTCAGGGTTTCCTCCAGGGACAGGGCGGGAAATCCCGCGAGCTACTCTGGGGACTATATTTTCATCACTGCGGCCGGTCTTGATACGATAGCGCCGTTCATCACCCGCGTCAGCGTGTCCGGCGTCACTGACAGGCTGGCCGTTATAAGCTGGGTCACCAACGAGCCCGCCGACAGCACCGTGCACTACGGTTTGACCACCTCCTACGGCCTCAGTGTTTCGGAGAGTAATTTCGTTCTGAAGCACAGTATCGTGCTCCGGGAGCTCTCGCCGTCAACGGTCTATCACTTCAGGGTCGAGTCGCGAGATCCGAGCGGGAACGGACCCGCGAGGAGCGGGGACTATACTTTCAGAACTCTCTCGGCGCCCGACACAGCCCCACCGATTATATCCAGCGTCAGGGTCAGCGTCATCACCGACAGGATGGCCGTGGTCTCCTGGGAGACCGACGAGCCAGCCGACAGCCTGGTGGAGTACGGAACCACGGCCGCCTACGGGCTGAGCGTCAGGGATGGCAGACTGGTCCGTCTGCACGAGATCAGGCTGTCCGGACTCCTGCCCGCGACGACGTATCATTTTCGCGTAATGTCAAGGGACGCCACCGGCAACGGGCCCTCATCCAGTGAGGATATGAGCTTCACCACCGCCGAAGTTCCCGACACTACCCCTCCGGTTATTTCTGGAATCAGCATCGAAAGCGTCGCCGATGTATCCGCGGTGGTCGTGTGGGAGACCGACGAGCCCTCGGACAGCTTCGTCGAGTTCGGTCCGGCGGGCTCATACGGCATGACCACGGCTGACGGTGCCCTCGTCCTGCGCCACAGCCTCCTGCTGCTGGGCCTCCGGCCCGATACGATATATCATGTACGCGTTCGCTCGAGCGACGCCAGCGGTAACGTTGCCACAGGTCCCGAGATCAGCTTCAGAACCAGGAGGATGCCCGCGGCACCCGATATCACCCCACCCGTGATAAGCCGGGTGCAGGTTGCAGGCGTCTCCATGGACAGAGTGGTCGTGACCTGGTACACAGATGAACTCGCCGACAGCGAGGTTGAGTTCGGCAACTCCACCATCCACGGCCTGAGGGCGAGCGACCCATCCCATACTTTTTTCCACAGCCTTGTGCTCCGCGGCCTCTCCCCCTCCACCCAGTACTACTTCAGAGTGCTGTCGACCGATATCTGGGGCAATGGACCTTCGATCAGTCCCGAATTCATATTCGTCACAGGCGCCGTGCCAGACACGACGCCGCCCGTAATCACGGACATCGTCGTGGTGGATATTACCGACACGACCGCCATCATCCGCTGGACGACCGACGAGCCCTCGGACAGCCTGGTAGAGTTTGGTCCGGACATCCACTACGGCCGCTCGCAGAGTTCAGGCGTGCTGGTCTTCAATCACTCTGTCCAGTTAGTGGGCCTCCTGCCCGGGACGACCTACCACTTCAGGGTATTGTCCAGGGATGCCACAGGGAACTGGGCACCTCCGAGCGGAGACATGACCTTCAGGACCCTGAAGGGTGGCCCCGGGCCCGAGCCGCCCGGCAGGGACGTTGTCACCGTTGTTGGCGGAGCTCCCTGGCTGGTCTGGGTCGCTCTGGCGCTCCTCCTGGCCGGCGGGGCCTATATCGTTATCCATAATTATATTCGTAACAAGGACGCAGATGGCTCGTTGACGATGAAAAAACCCGGGGGATAGCATCCTCTCCGAGTACGCCAGGAAGGAGGACCCCGAGACCATCGAGATGTCGGACGCGGAGGTGGTGCCGGTGGAGGAGAGGGGCGGCCGGCGGTGAGAGAGGCCCACACCAGTCCCGCCCTCAATCTTTATATAGGGTATACCATTTAGGGTCCCCCTGGAGAGAAAAAAAACAAAGGTGAACCCATGCCGACGGGCCTCTACACCGCCCGGAAACTCATCGAGAACCGGAAGAAGTTCCGGTGGAGCGATAGGTACTACAAGAAGCGGATGCTACGTCTGAAGGAGCGCTCCGACCCTCTCGAGGGAACGCCGCAGGCCCGGGGCATTGTCCTGGAGAAGGTCGGCATAGAGGCGAAGCAGCCCAACTCCGCGATTCGGAAGTGCGTCAAGGTCCAGCTCATAAAGAACGGGAGGCAGATAACGGCCTTCGCCGTGGGCGACGGGGCCATCAACTACATCGACGAGCACGACGAGGTGTTGGTCGAGGGCATCGGAGGAAGGATGGGCCGCTCCTACGGCGACATACCCGGGGTGAGGTACAAGGTGATTCAGGTCAACGGAGTCTCGCTCGACCAGCTCGTGCGGGGCAAGAAGGAGAAACCGGTGAGGTGAGGGGGTTGGAGGAGGGCCAGAAGACCGAAAGCGCTGGGGTGCCCGAGAGCACAACTCCGCAGAAGCCACAGGGCGATGAGGAGCAAAGGGCCAACCAGAAATCTCAGGCGCCCCCAGCTTCTGTTCCACCGCCCGCCACCCAGCCCCCGGCCACGTCAGCTCCACCCCAGCCCACGACCCCCGCTCCTCCCGCGCAGGAGGCCCCGGCCGCTCAGGAGGTCTCCCCACCGCCCGAGCAGCCTCCAGTGCCGGAGAGAAAGTTCAACCTCCCGCTGCTCTTTGGACGCTACTCCTTCGACGGCGTCGTCGTCCGGGACCCCGCTCTGAAGAAGTACATCAACATCAGCCCCATCGCAGTCCCCCACACGAGCGCCAGGCACGCCAACCGCCCATTCTCAAAGGCGAAAGTCAACATCGTCGAGAGGCTCATCAACGGTATGATGAGGACGGAGCACGCCACGGGCGAGAAGGCCCGGACCACAAGAATGGTCAAGGAAGCCTTTAGGATAATCGAGGAGAGGACGAAGCAGAACCCGATACAGGTCCTTGTGGACGCCGTGGTCAACGGCTCGCCACGCGAAGAGGTTACGCGGCTGAAGTACGGCGGGATATCGGTTCCGAAGGCCGTGGACACCTCCTCCTACAGAAGGGTGAACATCGCGCTCAAGCACATCTGTCAGGGCGCTATAAACTCCAAGCGCGGCAAGAACAGGAGGATAGAGCACGCCCTCGCCGAGGAGCTGATCATGGCCGCGCGGGGCGATGTCAATAGCTACGCCATCGCTAAGAAGGGAGAGATAGAGAGGGTGGCGGCATCGGCGAGGTAATTTTTCTGCAAGATTGAGAGGTGTGGGTCAATGGCGTATATCAAGGAGGAGCTGGCGCAGAAAATAAAGGTGATGATGCACAAGCCCGAGTATATAAGGAACATAGGCATCGTGGCGCACATCCACCACGGCAAGACCACCCTCTCCGACAACCTCCTCGCCGCCGCCGGGATGATAAGCCCCGAGCTGGCGGGGAAGCAGCTCTACCTCAACTTCGACGAGCAAGAGCAGGCGAGGTGCCTGACCATAAACTCGGCCAACGTGTCCATCGTCCACCCGTGGGAGGGGAAGGAGTACCTGATAAATCTCATAGATACCCCCGGCCACGTGGATTTCGGCGGTGACGTGACTAGAGCAATGAGGGCAGTGGATGGGGCGATAGTGCTGGTCTGCGCGGTCGAGGGCGTGATGGCCCAGACCGAGACGGTTCTCAGGCAGGCGCTCAGGGAGAAGGTCAAGCCCGTGCTCTTCATCTCAAAGGTCGACAGGGCGATAAACGAGCTCAAGCTCACCCCCGAGATGCTCCAGGCGCGCTTCAAGAAAATCATCGAGGAGGTCAACGAGCTGATTCGCAAGATGGTCCCGGAGGAGTTCAAGGACAAGTGGTTCGTGAACGTGAACGACGGGAGCGTCGCGTTCGGCAGTGCCTACCACAACTGGGCGCTCTCAGTGCCCTACATGCTCAAGACCGGAGTGAAGTTCAAGGACATCATAGAGCTCTGCAGCCAGGGGAAACACAAGGAGCTGGCCGAGAGGGCCAGAATCAACGACGTCGTCTTCGACATGGTCGTGAAGCACCTGCCCAGCCCCCTTCAGGCCCAGAAGTACAGAATTCCGCAGATATGGAGGGGCGACCTGGAGAGCGACGCGGGGAAGGCGATGCTCTCGGTGGACAAGGACGGCCCCCTGACCTTCATGATAACCGACATCACCATTGACGAGCACGCTGGTGAGATCGCGACCGGGCGTGTCTTCAGCGGCAGGATTGTGCCGGGCGAGGAGTACTACATCTGCGGCACTAATCAGAAAAACAAGTGCCACGACGTTGCGGTCTTCATGGGCCCGCAGAGGCTGATGATTCCCGAGGGCGTCGTGGCGGGCAACATCGCCGCAGTCACCGGCCTTCGCAACGCTGTGACCGGCAACACGATATCCTCGCTCAAGGACATGGAGCCCTTCGAGGAAATCCGGCACGTCTCCGAGCCCGTGGTCACGGTCGCGATCGAGGCGAAGCAGATGAAGGACCTGCCCAAGCTAATCGAGGTGCTGCGGAAGGTCGCGAAGGAGGACGCGTCCCTGCGCGTGGAAATCAACCAGGAGACCGGGGAGAACCTGCTCTCCGGGATGGGGGAGCTGCACATCGAGATCACCGTCTATAGAATCGTCAACGACCACAAGGTCGAGGTCGTGACCTCCAAGCCGATAGTGGTATACAGGGAGTGCGTGGAGCGAAAGGGTGGGCCGTTCGAAGGCAAGTCTCCAAACAAGCACAATCGGTTCTACTTCGAGGTCGAGCCACTCCCCGAGGCCGTGGTCAGGGCGATTCTCGACGGCGAGATTCCCTCGGACACCAGAATCAAGGACCAGAAGGCACTGGCGAAGAAGCTGCAGGAGCTGGGAATGTCCAAGGAGGAGGCGAAGGGCGTGGTGGCGATACACATGACCAACATCCTCCTCGACATGACCAAGGGCATCCAGTACCTACACGAGACGATGGAGCTCATAATAGAGGGCTTTAAAGAGGCAATGGACCGTGGACCTCTTGCCGCCGAGAAGGTCAGGGGCCTTAAAGTCTCCCTCGTTGACGCAAAGCTCCACGAGGATTCTATTCACAGAGGACCCGCGCAGGTGATTCCCGCGGTCCGGTCCTCGATATACGGCGCGATGTGCCAGGCGGGCCGCATCCTACTCGAGCCGATAGTCAAAGTGACCCTGAACGTCCCCGACGACATCGTGGGGAACGTAAACCGCGAGCTCCTTCAAAGGCGCAACGAGATTCAGTCCATAGAGCAGGTCGGCGACCTGACGACCATAATTACAAAGGCGCCTGTGGCGGCGATGTTCGGCTTCGCCTCGTCTATAAGAAGCGCGAGCGGGGGCCGCGTGCTCTGGGGGTCGGAGAACATCGGCTACCAGCGAGTTCCGCCGGAACTCAGCCCCAGCGTCATTGCGGAGGTCAGGACGCGCAAAGGCCTGAAGCCCGAGCCCTACGACGAATCATACTACGCCGCCTGATTTCTGAGTTCAGGCCCCGAAGGAAGCCCCCTCCCCCGCCACGGCCCGCTGGAATTCTCTTCATCGACCCTCTGGCAATCACCTTTCCGAGAACTGCCCAATCCTCTCGCGCGGTCGTCACACCGGGCCCTTCCACCACGTCTCCGTCTCCGGTTCAGTCCTCGTCCGCGCTACTCCCCGCGTCCCCGCTGCCCTCTGCCGGTGCCACGCGCCGCTTTCTCCTCCTCCAGACAGCTAAATAAGACCCCAGCACGGCTAGCAGAATCACAAAGGCGATGAGGGCCCAGCCAGGCTCGTTGATGTATACCCCCCTCTCGTAGACGACGAATATGAAAGACTGCTCCACGAGCTCCCCCGTGTCGCCTGAATTTTGCGAGGAAGCCCTGATGAGAATCAGTGTCGCCTCGGCCTTCCACGGTGTGAAGACCATCGGGGACTGGACATACATCGCTATGCGCTTCGTGCCCATCGGCGCTATGCGGGAGGCGGAGGAGACGGAGAAGGAGATGAGCCAGCCGCGGTACGCGAGCTCGGCCGCGTTGGAGATTTCTATGTCGAAGGTGTCCATGGAGTTCCCCCAGTTCTGGACCTCGAGTACGAATGAGGTCTTCGCGCCTGGGGTTATCTCCTTGTAGGGCATGGGCGAGTCGAGGAAGACTCTGTAGTATGGCCTGACGGTCACGAGGGCCTCCGCGACCGCCCTCAGGAAGAATCCCAGGCCCTGCGCTTGGGCCTCGACCCTCAGGATGCCGACGGAGCTGGCGGGAGTGGCGGGCGGGACCACGACGGTGGCGGTAAAGTCACTCATCTTGTTCGTGGTGAGTAGGAGGACGCTGGGGGAGCATTGGACCTGCCAACCCGTGTCCACGGTGCCAGTGATGTAGACCGCCAGCCTCTCCCCCGGGATTTTATCGATGGATATGGTCCCGGAGAGCTGCGCGAAGCCCGGCGCCACAGGGTCCGGCGCCGCGACTGCCCCAGAGGGCGTGAGCTGGAGGGACATCACGGGAATCGGGTTGGGACTCGCCCGCGCAGGTGCAGCGCAGATGCCTGTGCCCACGATGATCAGGGCCAGCAGCGCGAGCGGGGCGAACCTATAGCCTCTCATTGTTTATCTATATGGTGGAGGACCCTTTACTATTTTTTGATAACCCTCCTTGACCACAGGGACCGCAAATCTTTTGCAGGCGGGGCGCGATGGGGTTGGCCCCGCGGCGGGGGAGGTCCGGGGGGCGCTGTGTGGGGTGCGAGTGGGGGGCGCCCCAGCGACAGGTCCCCCGCCGCAGGACTCTGCGGGAGCGGTCGGTGGAGCATGGACGTCGTTGTGATGGCGGCCGGGAGGGGCACTAGGCTCCTTCCTCTGACGGTTAGCAGGCCCAAGCCCATGATTCCCTTCCTCAACACCCCCCTGATCGACTACATTCTCCACGATATCGCTCGGCTGAGGGCCGACAGGGTATTCATGCTGGTTGACTACATGCAGGAGCAGTTGATGAGGCACTGCGGCGACGGCTCGAGATACGGGCTGCGCATCGGTTACTACACGGACAACGAGCCCTATGGAACCGCCGGCGCGTGCAATAAAATCGTCAGGGAGCTCGACTCGCCATTCCTCGTTGTTTCTGCCGATATCGTGACCAACTTGAACCTGAGGGAGCTCATCGCCTTTCACGAGAGCAAGGGCGGAATCGCTTCGATCGCCCTCTCGAGGGTCGATAACCCTTGCCAGTACGGCATCGCCCTTCTGGACGAGGAGAAGAGGATAAGGCGCTTCCTAGAGAAGCCCTCCCGGGACCAGGCGTTCAGCAACACCGTGAACACGGGGGTCTACGTGCTCGAAACGGAGGCCTTCAGGGAGGTACCCCCCGGCACACGGTTCGACTTCTCTAGGGACTTCTTCCCGAGACTGATTCAGAAGGATGCGCCGGTGTACGGCTACGAGTTCTCCGAGTACTGGAACGACCTCGGCCTCCCGGGGACCTACCTCTCCGCGAGCGAGGACGCTCTTAAGGGAAAGCTCAGGCTCAGGGGCCTCCACCCCCGCGGCGCGCCCTTCACGAACGGCGAGAGGACTCTCATCAGCGGCCGCAACTGCGTGATTCACGGCAGCATCCATGTCGACGGCTTCGCGATACTCGGGAACGACGTCGAGGTCGGGAAGAACGTGGAGATATCGAGGTCGATAGTGTGGTCCGGGACGAGGATCGGCGACGGCGTGCGGCTCAGGGAGACGATCATCGGCGAGGGCTGCGAGCTCGGCCCCGGCACGCTCTTCGAGACGGGCTGCGTCGCCGGCGACAGGTGCATCGTGGGTGAGGGCTGCAGGATAGGAACAAATATAAAGCTGTGGTACGGCTCCAGGCTGGGCCCGGGGACGGTGATGATACCGGACCAGTGAGGCCCGGCGGGAGCGAGCGAAGCTCGGAGGGAAGGGTCTGCAATGAGGATATACGAGAGCGAGACCTGTGATGCGAGGGAGTGCCTGGAGCTCGGGCTGGCCTTGGGCTCCTGGATGGGGCAGAACGCGATGGTGATGACCGGCACCGACGGCCGACCGGTCTCGAGGCTGGTCAGGAGGGCGCTGACGGTAGGGCTGGCGAGTCTGGGGGTCTCGGTGCTGGACATGAGGCTCGTGCCCGAGGAGGTGCTCAGGTACGAGGTCAGGAAGCAGGGCATGGGGGCTGGAATTTATGTCTTCTTCGACGGCTCGAAGGTGGGCGTGAGCCTCTACAACAGCCGGGGCGAGCCCGCGGACCCCGAGACCGTGCGGAGAATCATGAGCCTGATGGCGGGCGAGGGGAGGGATGGAGGTGGGGGCGGCCGGCGAACGGTCAGCCTCATGGACCTAGGGACAATTCTCTACTACCCCAATGGCATCGAGGACTACATCGAGTGCCTCTACTCCGAGATATCCTTCAGGAACCCCCTCTCTATTCTGGCGGACTGCCAGACCACGCCTCTCGCGGCCCTCGTCCCGGGGCTTCTCGAGAAGTACGGGATGAAAGTCCAGCTCTTCAACGGCCTCGTCTCGGGCTACGGACAGCCGAGGCCTAAGGAGGAATTCCTAGAGGCGCTCAGGCGCGAGAGGCCCCACCTCGGACTGAGGTTCGTCGACGTTGTCGAGGTGTACAGCGCCTCAGGGGAGAAGTTGGACGAGAGGCACGGACTCAAGGACCTGCTCCTTTTCCTGAAGGACTTCAGGCCCCGGAACAGCAACGTGGGGGTGGGCCGGTGAGCGAAGGGGCCCTGAGCTTCGTCCTCCACGCCCACATACCCTATGTGAGGAAGGCGGGCGTCTGGCCATTCGGCGAGGAGTGGCTCTTCGAAGTCATGGCCAGCTCCTACATCCCCGTCCTCAGGGCGCTCGAGTCGATCCCCAGACCCCGCAGGCCCCTCCTCACGATCAGCCTGACACCCGTGCTCCTCGAGCAGCTCTGCGACGGCTACATGAAGCAAAGGTTCGAGCAGTACCTCTACCACAGAATCGATCTCTGCGCCAAGGACGTCGACCGCCACAGGGACAGGCCCGAGAGGAGGGCGCTGGCTCAGATGTACGAGACCCGCTACCACTCCACCCTCGTCGACTTCAGGGACAGGATGGGCAGAGACCTCGCGGGCGAATTCAGGAAACTAGAAGAGGAGGGCAGGGTCGAGCTGATGACATCCGCCGCAACCCACGCCTACCTCCCCCTGCTCGGGACCGAGAGCGCGATTCGGGCCCAGATTCGGGCTGGGACGGAGGCGCACCGCAGGGCCTTCGGCAAGAACCCGGAGGGCATCTGGCTCCCCGAGTGCGGCTACAGGCCCGCGGGAGTGTGGAGGGAGCCGGGGAGCGGGCGCGAGGTTCAGAGGCCGGGGCTCGAGAGCTTTCTTGCAGAGGAGGGAATTCGGTACTTCATTGTCGACCATCACACGATCGAGGGCGGGAGGGCCGGGGGGGTCTACTGGGAGAGGTTCCCATTCCTGGCGAGGCCCCGGGGACCGGACGGGAGCGTCGAGAGGGCCCCTTCGGGGAGGAGCACCTTCAGGCCCTATATCGTAGGCTCCGGGGGCACACCGGTCGCCGTGCTTGGGAGGAACGAGAGGACCGGGCTGCAGGTCTGGAGCGCGGACTGGGGCTACCCCGGCGACGGCTGGTACCGCGAGTTCCACAAGAGGGATTCCGTCAGCGGCCTTCAGTACTGGAGGGTGACCGACAGGCAGTCCCGCGACCTCGGGACGAAGCAGCTCTACGAGCCGGATAAAGTCGGGCCGAGGCTCGAGGAGCACAGCGCGCACTTCGCCGGGCTCGCGGCCTCCCTTCTAAAGGAGCACGCGGGCGAGGGGGCGCCGGTCATCGTCGCTCCCTACGACCTCGAGCTATTCGGGCACTGGTGGTACGAGGGCGTCAGGTGGCTGACGATGGTTCTGGAGAAGCTCCCGGCCGCGGGCGTCGAGGCGCTCTCGTGCGGCGCGTATCTCGCGGAGCACCCGCCCTCGGAGGAGATATCCCTGCCGGAGAGCTCGTGGGGCGCGGGCGGGGACCACAGGGTCTGGCTCAACCCGGACACGGAGTGGATGTGGAGGGAAATCCATCAGGCCGAGCGATGGATGGAGGAGGCGGCGCGCCGCCACTCGGGAGACCCTTCGAAGAGGGAGCTGCTCGCTCAGGCCGCGCGCGAGCTGATGCTGCTCGAGGCGAGCGACTGGGAGTTCCTCGTCTCGACGTTCCAGGCGAGAGAGTACGCCGTGGAGAGGTTCAGGGGGCATCTGGAGCGCTTCGCCGCGCTCAGGGCCGCGGTCGAGGGCCAGGGGCAGGCCGAGCTCGATAGGCTGAGGGATATGGACAATATCTTCCCGTGGCTGGAGCCCGGTCTGTACATCTAGACCGAAAGCGCGCTTGCGAGGCTGCCCCCGATCACATACCCGGCCTGCTGCTCCGGACCGCCTTCGGGAGCCCCGGCGCCCCCGCTCTGTACCCCACCAGGCAACCCTTAATAGCGTCCAGCCGCATTGAGCCGTGTGGCGCCATGAAGGTCTGCATCCTCTCACTCGAGTACCCGCCCAACGTCTACGGCGGCGTCGGCCACCACGTCGCGGCGATGGCCTCCGCCCTCTCGAGGCATATTGATGTGGAGGTCAGGACGCTCTGGGTCCCCGGGGCGCGCGGGGAGAGGGGAGTGAGGAGATACGGAAAGGAGTTCTGGGGGCGCGGAGCCGGAGCGGGGCGAGGAAAGCTGCCCGCGGCTGTCAGGAGCTCCGGCGGTGGTGGCGGGAGCGCGCGGAGGAGGCGCTCCTGTCCCGACGGGGGACGGATGGTGCCGAGAGCGGTGACGTACTCCGCCAGCCCGCCTTCCCATCAGCCCGCCCTCGACGCCCTCAGGCTGGACATCGAGCTCGTCTCCGACCCGATGGACTGCGACATCGTCCACTCGCACACATGGTACATGAACCTCGCGGGCGCGCTCGCGAAGAAGCTCTACGGAATTCCGGCGGTCGCGACCGTCCACAGTCTGGAGCCCCTGAGGCCCTGGAAGGCCGAGCAGCTAGGCCGCGGCTACGAGCTGAGCAAATGGATGGAGCGGGAGGGCCTGCTCGCCTGCGACCGAGTCATTGCCGTTTCCGAGGGAATGAAAAGGGACATAACGAGGTGCTACCCCATCCCCCCCTCAAAAATATCGGTCGTGCACAACGGCATCGACCCGCGCGTTTTCAGGCCCTCGCAGGACATGAGGGTCCTGAAAAGGTGCGGCGTCGGGAGGCCCTACGTCCTCTTCGTCGGCAGGCTGACCCGCCAGAAGGGCGTTCAGGTGCTGGTTGAGGCCTCCCGGGGCTTCCCGCCCGGGACTCAGACGGTCCTCGCCACGGGCAGGCCCGACGAGCCCGGCATAGTGGCCGAGCTGGCGGGGTTGCTGAAGGGAAGGAGGGACGTCGTCTGGCTCAACCGCGCGCTCGACAGGAGGGAGCTCGTGGCCCTCTACTCATCCGCGTCGGTCTCGGTGACCCCCTCGCTCTACGAGCCCTTCGGCCTCGTTGTTCTGGAGGCGATGGCCTGCGGGTCTCCCGTGGTCGCGTCTCGCGTCGGCGGAATTCCCGAAATCGTCGAGGACGGGAGGAGCGGCTTCCTCGTCCCTCCCGGGGACTCGCGCGCGCTCGCGGAAGCGGTCAGCCGCCTCCTCGGCGACGAAGAGCTGAGGGAAAGATTCGCGCGACGAGCGAGGGAGAGGGTGGAGAGGCGATTCACATGGGACATCGCTGCAAGGAAGACCCTCGACATCTATAGGCGGCTCTGCGGGAGGGTCTGAGGGGTCGGGAGGCGGTCCGGATGAGTGGCGGGCACCGGCTCCCAGAGGAGCGAAATGCGCCGGCGCGGAGAAAAAAGCGGTCGGAGGTGCTGATAGAGCGGCAGGGGCACGCGCTGAGGGGGTGAGGGAGGAGATTCGGTGCGGAGAGTGAAAGGGAGGCGATTGCGGGACTGAACCGGCAGCGTATTCCGCAGGGCGTTGGCGTCCATGGAGCGAAAGGGGCACAGGGGAATGGATGAGGATGTTGTTGAGGCCGCGCTGAGGGGTTCGGCGAGGCACCTCGCCGCCGCGCGCTGGTCGGGGTGCGGGGGCGCGGAGCAGGTTGAGGTTCACGCGATCGTCCCCCTCTTCGAGAGGCGCGGGGCGTTCTTCTTCTGTGCCGTCCTGTCCTTCCCGCCCGATCCTGACCTCCGCTTCGTCTCTCTCGTCGCTTCTCCGGAGCGCCTTGCGGGCCCCGGGCCCTTCCGGAGCGCGGGAATGTGGTTCCGCGAGGCCGAGACCACCCCCGAGTTCGTCTCATTCGTCGTGGAGAGCATGAGGGCGGGCCGGACCAGCGCGGGCGATCGCGGGAGGGTTGTGTGGAGGATGAGGGAGCTCCCGCGCGGCCGTGCGGGCCGGCCTGAGGCGCTCGGCGGCGACACCAGCAACGCCCTCGTCTCCTTTTGCATCGGGAGGCGGAGGGTTGTGCTCAAGAGCTACAGACGCCTCGACCCCTTCAACCCGGAGCCGGAGATGCTCGCTTTTCTGACGGAGAGGGGCGCGCGTCTCGCGCCCCGCGTCCTCGGGGAGGCTTTTTTCGAGCCCGCTGGGGGAGGACAGGCCGCTACCTCCAGCCCCTCCGGGGCTCCAGGCTCTCCAATGGTCTCCCGGCCTCCGGAGGAGCCGGCCTCGCTTGCGCCCCACCACCCAGAGGGAGGTTTTCCCGGGGGCAGGCCCCTGTGCGCCGCGATCCTCATCGAGCACATCGAGGGCTTCCCGGCCCTTCCAGCCTTCGTAGGCAACGCGCGCAGGGCGATTCGGCGCGGGCTGGGCCACCACACGTGCGTTCCGGGGAGGCTCGGGATGGCGCTGGGCGAGCTGCACAGCCAGCTCAGCTCAACGCGCGCTCCGCCGGAGCTCCGGCCCGGTATCATCGATCGGGACGATGTGGCGAGGTGGAGGGACGAAATCCTCGGCGACTACGGAAGGGCCGTCTCCGCCCTGCGCGGATGGCGCCGCAGGGAGCTCGAGGCTGCCCGGGGGACGGTTGAGGAAGCCCTCCTCCCGATGGAGCGCTGGCCCGGAGGGCTGAAGATTCGGACACATCAAGACATGCATCTCGCGCAGGTCCTGATATGCCCGCGCGGCTTCAGGTTTCTGGACTTCGAGGGTGAGCCCCTCAGGCGAGGCGCAAGGCGCGTCGAGAGGCTTCCGCCCGAGAGGGACGTGGCGGGGATGCTCCGCTCCTTCTCATACGCCTCCGCTCTGGCCCTCAGGGCCGCTCGCGCGGGGCAGGGAAGAGGCGGGAGGTTTCCGGGGAAGGATGCGGGGGAAGGGGCAGGAGGCGGCGAAGGAGAATTCCACCCCACGGGTGCGTCGTGGAGGGAGGCGGAGGCCCGCGCGGCGGATTGGGAGAAGGGGGTCTCCGATGCTTTTGTCGAAGGATACCTCTCCTCCTGCCCGCGCTCGGTGAGAAGGAAGGGGATGAGGGGGCTCATGGTGTCCGTCCGCGTCTGGATGATTCAGAAGGCGCTCTACGAAATCCTCTATGAGGCCCGCCACAGGCCGCGTCTTGTTGACATCCCGCTCCGGGGGCTGGTCTCGCTCCTCCAGGCCGGCTCCTGAGCTCTCAGCCAGCAGGCTTTCCGGGACCCGGGAGTCTCACAGAGAGGAGGTTGAGCGGCGCGAGAAAGACCTCCGGGGCCAGCTCCTCCTCCCTGGCCTCCACGAGAATTCTCTCCTCGAGCCTATTCCTCTCGGACGCTCGGCCCGAAGCGACGGCCTCGAGCACCTCGGCCATCGCCGCCCACATCCCCTTTCTGTCGTCGGCTGGGATGGCCTCGAGAGCGGCCGCGGCCCTCTCGAGCGAGAGCGAGAGCGCCAGAAAGACGAGAGCGACGGAAGCGGGCCTCGCGTCCTCCGCGCCACCCGCGAAGTCGAGAAAGTGGGCCTCGGCGCGCCTCTGGCGCTCGGCCCTTTCCGCGGCCTCACCGGAGCTCGCCAGCTCGTCGAGGAGGGTTCTGAGAATCTCCAGCCCTCCCTCGACGCTCTTCCATGAAGGCAGGGCCCTTGCCGTCCTGAGAGCCTCTCCAAGGCCGAGCGCGGCTCCTCCAGTGATGTCTCCGGAGCCCGGCGGAGGGGGCAGCTCCCCCGCGCTCTCCCCGGTGAGGAGCTCATCGAGCACCGTCCTCCCGGAGGCGCGGACCATTGCCCCCCAGAGGCACCTCCCCGTCAGCCTCAGGGCCTCCATGGCGCTCTCCCTCCCCGGCGCCCTCCGGACGATCAACTTTCCCGTCCTGAACACATGGACCCTCTGGCCCCCCCTCTCCGCGATTCCGTAGCCCATCTGGTCCGAGCAGCGAATGCTCTCGAAGAAGGGGGAGGCGAGGAGGAGGCGGCAGAGGAGCACTGGGTCGAAGAACGCGGCGCACTCCCTGCCCCCCAGCCAGGCCTCGAGCGTGACGAGCCCCTCCTCAGTGCAGGGCTGAATCTCGACGAGCTCCAATTTTTCACCTGGACCCGGCCTTCTCGAGGTGGCACTCGACCTCCGTCCTGACCTTTATGTGCGAGGCGTCCCGGCCATTCTTCTCCAGATAGTCCTTTATTGCGGCGTGGAGAGCGTCCGCGGCAAGATTGGAGCAGTGCATCTTGACCGGTGGAAGGCCTCCGAGCTCGCTTGCGATGTCGGCCCTAGTGATTCTCAGCGCCTCGTCGAGCGTCTTGCCCTTCGCGAGCTCTGTCACCATGCTGCTCGTCGCGATCGCAGCGCCGCAGCCGAAGGTCTTGAACTTGATGTCAGTGATGACGTCGTCCTTAACCTTTATGTAAACAAACATCAGATCCCCGCAGGTCGGGTTCCCCACCTTCCCGACGCCGTCCGCGTCCTTCATCTCGCCCATGTTGCGCGGGTTCATGAAGTGGTCCATGACCTTCTCTGAGTACATCCCTGCACCTTCGGCGCTTAACCGGTGCGCCTTAATATATATTTTATGGGTGGGGCTCCCGATATCCCCTTTCAAACTGCGCGACTGTCCGGCATCGGGGCGAAACGGTGCCCCGGCGGGGACTCTCTGCCCGCGCGAATGCGGCGCCACACGCCCCCGGCGAAATCGCTCGCGCGTCGGCGGTCGCCGCTCCTTCGCTCTCTTTAAATATAACGGCGCAGATGCTTCCCCGGTGATTCAAACGCAGGAGCGGGGGTTCGACGTGATGCCCGCCGTGTCCGTCCTCGACGGCGAAATCGTTATCGTCAGGGGAGGCCGGTACGAGAGGCTCGAGGACGAGAGCGGCAGACCCCTCGACCCCGCCTCTTTCGTCGAGCAGCTGATGGAGAGCTATGAGAGAGCCTTCATAGTAGACATCACCGGCATAGAGACCGGCGAGCCCCAGCTCCGGCTGCTCCAGGAGCTCTCGGAGGCGGGCGAGATATGGGTGGACCCGGGCGTCAGGAAGGCGGAGACCGCGCTCGACGTGCTCGTCGCGGGCGCGGCCCACGTGGTCTTCGGCACCAAGACGCTGGCGGGAGTCGAGGAGCTCTCGAAGGCCCTGGGCGACACAGAGGAGGTCTCGCTCGGAATAGACTGGGAGGGCCGGGTAGTGGCTTTCGACGAGCAGCTAAAGCATCTGAGCCCCCGGACGCTGCTCGACATCTCGCGTAACCTAGGCCTGAAAAGGATATTCTTTAACGACCTTGGCCGAAGCAACTCGAGGAAGCCCATCGAGGCGCGAATCATCTCAGAGCTCACGAGGGGGCCGCTCGAGCTCTATGTCGGCGGTGGCGTGATGCAGGACGACCTTCCGGCGATAAAGGCGGCGGGCGCGAAGGGCGCACTGCTCAGCCTTTTGTCCATCGTGAAGGAAGCGGGGTGAGACTCTTGTCCGCGGAGGCGGGAGGCGGGGGCCGCGCGAGCGAGACGGAGGAGCTCAGGCGCGCCGTGGCTCTGATATTCAGGCGGAAGGCCAAGGACTTCCTGACGGACAGGGAGTTCGTCTTCTCGGCATCGATGGACCTACGCTGGTTCAACTACTCGGACGCAATGAGGCTGCTCGAGACCGCGCTACGGGCCGGGCTGGTCAGGCGCGAGGGGAAGGCAGTCACGCCGACCTTCAACCACAGGAGCGTCGAGCTCCCGCCGGGCTTCAGGCCCTCGGCCTCTATCCTGACGGCAGGGCCATCGCCAATGCCGGAGACGCTCCTGACGCGCATCGCGGACGACATCGCAAAGAAATCGGGGAGGGAGAGGCCCGCAGTGATGGCCGAGATAAACAAAAGGCGGGAGGAGCTGGGGCTCGAGCCCGAGATCGCGGCGCTCCTCATCGCGCGCGCCTCGGGCGTGGACATCGACCCGATGCTGGACGAGGCCGAGAGGGCGATAAGGGAGAGAATCGCTCGCAGGGTCGAGCGCGAGCCGGTGGGGCCAAAGAGGGACGAGGAGGAGTAGGGGCGGGGCTCTTAGAAACGCAACGCGGGCCGCGGAAACAGGAGCGAAAGTAATTCCCGAGCAAAAACAAGTTTGATTTAACAATTAGATGAATATATCAAAGTTAATATATGTATCAATATCGAAATACTGGAATCAATAAATGGCGGGACGGAGGAGTAAATGCCGCGCAGGAGAGCACAAATATTGATGATGGCGCATATGATACTATTCGCATCCTTAACGACATCTCTGGAAAGTTCCTCAGACCATTCGACAATATCTCCGACAATAACGAGCAATGACATGGATTTCAATGGAACGGGCTGCCTCTTTGAGAATTGTCTGATCCGAGGCACTGGCACCGACGCCCGCATTGAACTAGATCTCAACCTGACGGGGGTCTGGAAAGAAAGGGCCCCGTCGGTTTCTCCCGCTCCAAGGTGCTGGCACGCGATGGCCGCGATCGGCAATGACGATAAAATAATCCTCTATGGAGGACTGAGCAAAGAATACAGCGGATGGATTCTACTCAATGACACATGGGTCTACGATTTGAGCGAAAATACCTGGACCCACACGTTTCCCCCGCGCGACCCCTCAGGAAGATACGCTCACGCGATGGCGACCATCTGGGGTGACGATAAGGTGGTGCTTTACGGCGGGCATTCGAACAATATGACCGATTCGAATATCAATGGAACATGGGTGTACGACCTGAGTGAGAATCAATGGTTTCTTATCGACACCGGCGTTCACCCCTATCCCTCTCGCTGGGGGCATGCCATGGCCTCGAGCATTAATGACTCCGGAATCTTTCTTTACGGAGGTAGAGCCCATGCTGGAGGATATCTCTCGGATTTCTGGAGATACGATATCAAGACAAATCAATGGTGCTTTCTTGCTACTGAAGGCAATCCCGGAAAAAGAAGTGATCATTCAATGGCTGCTATATGGAATGACGATAAATTTGTAATGTTCGGCGGATATAACGATTATGAATTCACGAATGAGACTTGGGTATATGATACAAGCGAGAACAGGTGGAGCCTGCGGTCGCAATCGAACCCTCCTTCTGCCAGATGGAGGCAAACGGAAGCGACCGTATTTTTTGATGATAAAGCCATCATGTTCGGGGGCTGCCTGCTTGCTCCAAATATTGACTGGGCGGAAACATGGATATATGACGCCGGGGATGATCAATGGTATTTAAGAGAACCATCAGACAAACCGCCGGGCCGGAGTACGACTGCGATGGCGCCGGTAAAAAATAAAGACCTTGTCGTTTTATTCGGAGGCTATAATTTTTCAAGCGGTAATGTGCTGAACGATACGTGGGTCTACAGCTTTTCTCCCTACCTTTGGAACGGCACCTACCGCTCCCCCTACCTCGACCTCGGCGGCCCCTCGCGGCTTGTGGCGCTCTGCTGGACAGCGGCCGCGCCGCCCGGGACCTCCATTCTCTTCCAGCTCCGCGCGGCTGAGAGCGAGAGCGCGCTCCAGTCTGCGGACTTCGTCGGCCCGGACGGAACTCCCGATTCATATTACACCGAGAACTCCACAATCCATGGCGTCCCGCACGGCGCGAGGTGGTTCCAGTACAGGGCGCTTTTGAAGACGGAGAACCAGTCCCTGACGCCCTCGCTATATAAAGTTGTCATAACATACAATCGCATTCCCGAGGCGCCCGCGCTGGTGAGTCCACCGGAAAAGAAATGGACCAATGTTAGCAGGCCGGTTTTTACATGGATATTCAGAGACGCCGACTCCTCCGTACAGGGCGGCTACGAACTCCAGCTCGACCGGAGCCTGAAATTCTCCCCGGCGCTGTACACGAGCGGGGAGGTCGAGTCGGGGAACACCTCCCACGCCCCCTCCATTTCAATCAAGGACGGCGTCTGGTACTGGAGGGTCAGGACGAGGGACAGGGACGGCGACTGGGGGCCGTTCAGCGAGGCGCGCGAGCTCTGGCTGGACGCGACGCCCCCCCGCCCCTTCGCTCCGGAGGCCGCGCCCTCCGGCTGGACGAGTGTGGTTCCGTCCATTTCTTACTCCACATCGGACGACGCAAGCGGCATCGACCGCTACGAGTTTTTCATCGACGGCGAGGCCTACGCGTTTCAGGAGAACCCCTTCACGCCGCCCGACCCGGGCGAGGGCGCTCACGAGGTCGTGGTCAGGGCCTTTGACAGGGCCGGGAACTTCAGGGACGGGAGGGTGGAGATATACATAGACCGGAGCCCTCCGGAGCCCTTCGAGCCGCTGGCGTCCCCCCCGTGCTGGACGAGGAGCGCTCCGCAGATATTCTTCAATGCGGAGGACAGGCTGAGCGGAGTCGAGCGCTACGAGGTCTCCGTGGACGGCGGGCCCTTCACTGTCCATAGTAGCCCGTGCGTCCTTCCTGACCTGAGCGACGGAACCCACAACGTCGTCGTCAGGGCCCACGACCGCGCGGGAAACTTCCGCGAAGCTAATGTCACTGTATATATCGACAGGACGGCCCCGGAATTTCTGGGGCTCTCGGTGGAGCCCTCCGGATGGACGAACGGGGACCCTGTGGTTGTTTTCGTTGCGGAGGATGGCCTGAGCGGGGTCGAGCGCCACGAGGTCAGCGTGGACGGGGGGGACTTCTCTGTGCAGACCAGCCCCTTCGTGCCGGCAAATCTGGGCGATGGCGCCCACACAATCGTCGTGAGGGCCTTCGACAGGGCCGGGAATTTTGTCGAGGGGACTGCCACCGCCCTCGTCGACAGGACGCCCCCGATGCCCTTCGAGCCCGTGGTGGTTCCCGGGGGCTGGACAAATACGCCGCCGGAGGTCCGGTTCAACACGAGCGACGGGCTGAGCGGGATTGCGGGCTACGAGCTTCAGGTGGGCGGCGGGTCGTTCATGAAGGCGACGAGTCCGTGGAGGGCGGAGGGAGTTGGGGACGGTGTCCATGAGGTCACCGTGAGGGCGCTGGATGCTGCGGGGAACAGTCGCGATGCGCGGGTGACGATTTACATTGACAGGACTCCTCCGGTGAATGTCTCGGTCCTCGTCAACGGCGGGGCGCGATATACGGAGCGGAGGCTCGTCCGCCTGACGGTATCGGCGAGCGACGAGCTCTCCGGGCCGGAAAGGATGCGCCTCAGCAATGACGGGGTCAATTACACGGAGTGGGAGCCATTCAGCACGGAGAGGAACTGGACGCTACCGGGCGGCCACGGTACGAAAACGGTTTATGTCGTGGTGAGCGACCGCGCCGGGAACGAGGCGGAGGCGGTGGCGAGAATTGTCTACAGGCCTTCGGGGGAAGGGGGCCCGCTCGCCGGGGCCGCGCTGTCGGCGCTGGTGATTGTGGCGTGCGCGCTCGGGGCGGCCGGAGCGCTCTGGCTCTGGAGGCGCTGGAGGGCGGGGAGGGTGCGCCGGTGAGCGCCACCTGCGCCGGCAAGTCCCCATTGAATATCCTGAAGATCACAAGAGGCGAGCTGAGAATTCAGAGCGAGCCGGGGGCGGCCGTGACCGTCAATGGCGAGCCCGTCGGCGGCACCGGGGGAATATTTGCGCTGCCGGTAGTTCTGGAGAAGGGGGAGAATCGGTTTGTTATCGAGGCCCGCAACGCGGCCGGGAATATCAACACGACGGAGCTCGTGCTGAGCTACTCGCCGCCGAAGCCGCCGCCTCAAACCCCGTCTGAGAAGACTGACTGGCTCCTGCTGGTGGCAATCATCATAATCATCGCGGGGGCCGCCGCCGCGGGCTATCTGGCGCTGAGGAGGAGGCACAGATAGCGCCCCCGGAATTCGTGATAGGTGTGAGGCTCCCTGACCGCCATGGAGGAGCGAGCGGGCCGCCCGGGCGCGGGTCCACGGCTGCGCCACGCGTGCCCGGCTGCTCCGACGGTCCAGAGGGGGGCCGGAGGGGCCGGGACCCGTGTAAGGGCCAATAACAGCAAACTATATATAGAACCGCATTTATATCCCCCACCCCCGGAGGAATATCAATGATGTCGGGACAGCCGGTGCTCATTCTCAAGGAGGGGACGCAGAGGGAAAGGGGCAGGGGCGCGCACCACAACAACATCGCGGCCGCGCTTGCGATCGCGGACGCGGTCCGCAGCACGCTCGGCCCGAAGGGTATGGACAAGATGCTCGTGGACAGTCTTGGCGATATAGTAATCACCAACGACGGCGCCACGATTCTGAAGGAGGTGGACGTCCAGCACCCCGCGGCCAAGATGCTGGTCGAGGTCGCGAAGGTGCAGGACCAGGAGTCGGGCGACGGGACGACGACCGCGGTCATACTCGCGGGCGAGCTTCTCAGGCGCGCCGAGGAGCTCCTTGACAAGAACATCCACCCGACAACCATCACCGCGGGCTACAGGATGGCCTCCGAGAGGGCCCTCAAGGCTCTGGAAGCGCTCGCGGAGCCGGTGGACAGGAGGGACACCGAGAAACTGAAGAGCGTGGCAATGACCGCCATGATGAGCAAGAGCGTCTCGGGCGTCAGGGAGCAGCTCGCGGACCTCGCTGTAAAGTCGGTCCTTGCGATAGCGGAGGAGAGGAGGGGGAGGGTCAGGGCGGATCTGGACAACATTCTCGTAATAAAGAAGCACGGCGGGTCCGCGCGCGACACGAAAATGTTCGAGGGTGTCATTCTCGACAAGGAGGTCGTCCACGCGGCGATGCCGAAGAGGGTGAAGGACGCCAGAATCGCCCTCCTCGACTGCGCGCTCGAGATCAAGAAGACCGAGGTGGACGCGAAAATCACCGTAGAGGCGCCCGAGAAGCTGCAGGCCTTCCTGGCGGAGGAGGAGGGCACGCTCAAGAAGATGGTGGACGATGTGCTGGCGACCGGGGCCAATGTGGTCGTGAGCCAGAGGGGCATAGACGACATGGCCCAGCACTTCCTCGCGAGGGCGGGCGTGCTCGCGGTCAGGAGGGTCAAGAAGTCCGACATGGAGAAGCTCGCGAGGGCGACCGGCGGCTCCATTGTCTCCCGAATTCGGGACATCACCAAAGAGGACCTCGGCAAGGCCGGGCTGGTCGAGGAGGTCAGGGTCGGCAGCGATCTGATGACCTTCGTCACCGGCTGCGAGGGCGCGAGGGCCGTTTCCATCCTGATTCGCGGCGGCACGGAGCATGTCGTGGACGAGATGGAGCGCTCCCTGCACGACGCGCTGAGCGTCGTGGCGGACGTGGTCGAGGACGGGAAGGTCTACACGGGCGCGGGCGCGGCCGCGATGGAGCTGAGCCGGGAGCTCAGGGAGCTCGCGGCGAGCTCGGGCGGCAGGGAGCAGCTCGCGATCGAGGCCTACGCGGACGCTCTCGAGGGAATTCCGCGCGCGCTCGCCGAGAATTCTGGCCTGGACCCGATCGACGTCCTCATAGACCTCAGGCGCGCCCACGCGCAGGGCCAGAAGCATGCGGGTGTGAACGTGTTCACGGGAAAGGTCGAGGACATGAGGGCGCACAACGTTGTCGAGCCCCTCAGGGTCGGGAGGCAGGTGCTGAAGTCCGCGACCGAGGCCGCGACGATGATTCTGAGGATAGACGACATTATCGCGGCGAAGGACTTCACGAAGGAGGCGGAGGAGAAGGAGAAGGAGAAGAGGGGCGGGGGCGGCGGCGGGGGCTACTGCCCGCCCGGGGGTTGCGGAATCGGCGGCTGAGCCCCGAACATAAGGGTCAGGGAGGTTGATGGATATGATGGGACAGCAGGTGCCTGTGCTGTTGCTGAAGGAGGGGACGAGGACCGAGAAGGGCAGGGCCGCCCTGATGAACAACATAATGGCGGCGAGGGCCGTGGCGGACGCGGTCCGGACCACGCTGGGCCCGAGGGGGATGGACAAGATGCTCGTCGACTCGATGGGCGACGTCGTCATAACCAACGACGGCGTGACCATCCTGAAGGAGGTGGACATCGAGCACCCCGCGGCCAAGATGATGGTCGAGGTCGCGAAGGCCCAGGACCAGGAGGTCGGGGACGGGACGACGACCGCGGTGGTTCTCGCGGGCGAGCTGCTGAAGAGGGCGGAGGAGCTGATATCGCTCAACCTCCACCCCACTCTCATAACCACCGGCTTCAGGATGGCCGCGGACAGGGCCGTCGAGCTGCTTCAGGAGGCGGCCGAGCCGATAAAGCCCGACGACAGGGAGACCCTCAAAAAGCTCGCGACAACCTCGATATCCAGTAAGGGGGCCTCGCACTCGAAGGAGATGCTGGCGGGGCTCGCGGTGGACGCGGTGGCGGCGATAGTCGAGGAGAGGGAGGGCAGGAGGGTCGCCGACATCGAGAACATTCAGGTCGTGAAGAAGCACGGGGGCTCCATAGACGACACCGAGCTCGTGCGCGGCATAATCATAGACAAGGAGGCCGTGCACCCGGCGATGCCGAAGGTCGTCGAGGGGGCGAGAATCGCCCTGCTCGACTGCGCCCTCGAGATCAAGAAGACCGAGGTCGAGGCGAAGATCGAGATTCGGGACCCGTCGAAGATGAACGCCTTCCTGGCGGAGGAGGAGAGGCGGCTGAAGGAGATGGCCGAGAAGATAAAGGCCACGGGCGCGAACGTCGTGCTCTGCCAGAAGGGCATAGACGACCTCGTGCAGTACTATCTGGCGAAGGCCAAGATATACGCCGCCAGAAGGCTCAAGAGGTCCGACATGGAGAAGCTGGCGAGGGCCACGGGCGCCAGAATCGTCTCGAGGCTCGACGAGCTGAGCCCCGACGACCTCGGGAGGGCCGGCCTCGTCGAGGAGAGGAAGGTCGGGGACGAGAAGATGACCTTCGTGACGGAGTGCGAGGGGGCGAAATCCGTGTCCATCCTGATTCGCGGGGGCACGGAGCACGTCGTGGACGAGATGGAGCGCTCCCTGCACGACGCGCTCAGCGTGGTCTCGGCGGCCGTGGAGGACGGGAGGATATGCACCGGCGGGGGCTCGACCGCGATGGAGCTCTCGCTGAAGCTCAGGGACTACGCTGCGACGGTCGGGGGCAGGGAGCAGCTCGCGGTGCAGGCCTTCGCAGAGGCCCTCGAGGTCGTCCCGAGGGCGCTGGCGGAGAACGCTGGTCTGGACCCGATCAACACCCTGATCGACCTGAGGAAGGCGCACAAGGAGGGCCAGAGGCACGCCGGCGTCAACGTGTTCACGGGCAAAATCGTGGACATGAAGGCCGAGAGCGTGCTCGAGCCCCTCAGGCTCGGGAGGCAGGCGATTCTCTCCGCGACCGAGGCCGCAACGATGATATTGAGGATAGACAATGTCATCGCGGCCAAGCGCGAGATCCCCGGGGCGCCCGGGAAGAAGGGCAAGGGCCTCGAGGAGGGCGGGGAGGGGGGCGCGGGCGAGGACTGAGGCCCGTGGGCGACGGAGGGACGGGGGCCGGGGCCGGACCGCGCGCGCCGGTCCCGGTCCCCGGATAATAGACGAGGGGCCTGAGAGCTCCATCGTCGAGGAGAGGCCCGTGCCTCCCGGCGTGGGGCGGAGGCCTGCGCCTACCTGCAAGGATGGTCCCACTCCTCCGCCCGGGACCCGCTTGCTCTAATGGTAGGGGGATGGAGGGCGAGTTCTGCCCCCGAGCCGGGAGCAGAGCCCCCCGTTCCCGCTGTCAGGAGGGAGGGGGCGGAATGCCCGTTGCGAAAATCAGGCTGGAGGTCCCGGAGGAGGAGCTTCTGGAGCAGCTCGAGCGCTACAGGCGGGAGGCGATTCGGCTCGGCGCGACCGACGCGAGGGTCGTGCCGGCGTCGAGAATCGTCGTGGACGAGAGGGTCGCGCTGAAGTGCAGGGTTCCGGTGTGCTTCGGCTACGGAACGTCGGCGAACTGCCCCCCGCACACCCTGAGGCCCGAGGAGACTAGGGCGCTCGTGGCGATGTACAGGCATGCGATAGTGCTGAAGCTCGATATCCCGCCGGAGGTCATCGTGCGGGACAGGGAGACCGTGATGCAGCGCGTCGAGGCCTATAAAAAAATCTTCGACATCGTGAGCGCGATAGAGTCGATGGCCTTCTACGACGGCCACTATCTGGCGGTCGGCTTCGCCGCCGGCTCCTGCAGGAGCACCTTCTGCCACAGGGCCGAGTGTGCGGTCCTGAGGGGGGAGAGGTGCAGGAACGAGCTCCGCGCCCGGCCCTCAATGGAGGCGGTCGGAATCGACGCCTACAGAATCGCGACCGAGCTGGGCTGGGACATCTACCCCATCGGCTCGTCGTGCAAGAAGGAGGACGTCCCGCGCGGGACGCTGATGGGGGTTGTGATGGTCAGGTGACCGCGGGGCCACTCCCCCCGCGAGATTTCATGAGAAAGTGAAAGTCAGCACAGGAGCTGACGTGCTGGAGCTCAGCTGAATTCTGGAGCGCGCACCGGCCGGCCCCGCATCGCCTCCGAAGGACGTGGCGCCGGGGACAGAACTCCGGCCCCGAAAAATACAACCTTTAAATGCCCGTAAGCCCTTCCCTCGATGAGGGACTGTCATGGCCGCCACAACCGCGCGCGAACTGCTCGCCTCGGGCGCAAGGCCCGCGACGCCTTTCGAGAGGCTCAGGGAAAGAATTTTGGGGATGCTTGATGAACTCCGCGCCCGCGGCCTGAGCGACGAGGAGGCGCTCCAGTCCCTCTACCCGACGACGATTCTCCCGCTCGAGACGCTCGAGAGCCTCACGTCCGCGCTGGTCGCCGGGAGCCACGTGATTCTCTTCGGGCCGCCGGGCTCAGGGAAGACCAGTCTCGCCCGCGACGTCTGGGCCCTCTTCCCAAAGAAGGTCTGGGCCGTCGCCGACTGCCCCGTCCAGGACGACCCCTTCAGCCTTGTCGACGAGGCTTTCTCGCGCCTCGCGCCCCCCTGCCCATTCTGCAGGATGAAGTACGGAGGCGTCAGGCACGGCGAGCTACGCGACTTTAAGGCCTCAGAGGTGGACCCCGCTGCGGTGCCCGTGGCCGAGGGGACGCTCAGGGAGGGGCACGGGATGGCGCGCATACAGGGCTCGTCGGAGGTCTTCCCGGACAACCTGACGGGCTCGGTCAACCTGCACAGGCTCGAGCAGCTCGGCGACCCGATGAGCCCGCTCGTTCTGGAGCCGGGGAAGCTCCTGCAGGCGAACCGCGGGCTCCTCATCGCCGATGAGATCGGCAAGCTCCCCGTCGGGACCCAGAACGTCCTCCTGCAGGCGCTTCAGGAGGGGACGGTGTCGCCCGCGAAGTCCCGCGAGACATTCCCGGCGGCCTTCGTCGCGGTCTGCACATCGAATCTGGGGGATCTGGACAACATCACCGAGCCCCTGAGCGACCGTCTGGCAAACGTCTATGTCGGCTTCAACCGGAGCCACCTGAAGAACAGGCTGATAGTCAATATGGCGCTCGGGGCCAGACCCGCGCGCGTCCTCTTCCCAGAGGTCTTCCTCGAGGCCGGGGTCTATCTCGTCGAGGAATGGCGGAGGAGCGCGGGCGAGATATACGAGCTATCCGAGGTCGGGAGCAACCGCACCATGATCGACATCGCGCTGCGCTCGGAGGCCTACGCGGCCCTCGACATCGGCCGCGACACGGCCCCCGATACTTCTGGGGCCGGGGGGAGCGGAGCTGGCGCCCGCAATGGTGGTGGCAGGGGAGGGGCCCGGAATTCCGCGTGGGCCGCCGCGCCTGGCCGCGCCGTCTCCCTCGAGCACTTCAAGAGGGGCGCGCTCGACGCCATGCTGGGCCACATCCGCGCACGGGGCGGTGACTCCTACGCGCAGGACGAGAAAACGGTACAGGAGTTCCTGAGAAAGGAGTTCGGCGTGGCGCTGCACAGGGCCGGGCTCGAGTACTGGTGCACCTTCTACAATGAAGTTCTGAAGGGGGACAAGAGCGAAGCCAAGAGGGTTCTGGAGGAGTGCTCGCAGGCGCTCAGGGCCGGGCCGTCGGGGGCCGCGAGGCTGGCGAAGTTCCAGCGCTTCGCCTCTTACGCCCTATCGAGGGAGCGCTTTAGGGGAGGGCTAGGGGACGTTGAAACCGCGCTCGAGGCCTTCGGGCTCCTCAAGGAGCTGGACGTCTTCGAGTGCGAGGAGAAGAGGTAGGGCCTCGGGTAACCGGAGCGTCAGGAGCGGTGATGGGGTCTGGTGTGAGGGGAGGATGGGCGGTGAGGGGGCCGGAGGCGAAAGCGGTGGAGTTATCAGGAGGGGAACTGGAGGGGGGAATGGCGACGAAGCTATTGGGGTTGGCGGAGTGGAAAGCGAAGAGGGAGCGGTGGTGGAAAGGGGCGGTGGAGGGGGCGGCGGAGGTAGCGATGGAGGGGGCGGGGCGAAGGGCATTGGAAGGGGAATGGAGGGAAAGATTCTGACGGGAGGGGGACTATCGCTCCCCGACTGCGGGGCCCTCGCCGAGCTCTCGGCCATGGAGCTCGAGCTCACGGACGCCGAGAGGGCCGAGCTGGTGAAGAGAATCTTCGAGGAGGGCCCGGGGGCGCTGGACCGCTTCGTGAGAGAAAAAGCGGCGGAGGAATCATCAATCGCGGCGGCGGTGAGGCGCTTCCGCTCCCTACTAGAGAGGCAGGCGGAGAGGGTCAGGGAGGAGGCGGAGCGCAGGGCGGGCGAGAGGCTCGCAGCGGAGAGGAGCAAACTGGAGGAGCGAGCCCGCGAAATTTCAAAAGAGGAGGAGGAGGCGGAGGAGAGGCGCAGGAGGCTCCGGGAGGAGCTCGGCGAGCTCCTTGAGAGGGCCCTCTACGCGGACCCGCTGGTGAAGGCGATCGCGAGCGCGCCGCCCGCCCCGCCGGAGCCTGAGACGCGCTGGCGGAGGCTTGCGCGCGCCGTCAGGGCCTTCCTCGCGGCCGTCGCGAGCGCGATCCGCCGGTTCTGGCGCTGGCTCCTAATGAGGCTTGGGGTCAGGAGGGAGCGGGGGCGGGGGACCCGCGCGCCGTCCCTCCTCGTCGAGCTCCCCAGTCTCGCCGGGACCCTCGAGGGCCTGGAGGCGAGGTTCGAAGGCGCGCTGCTGACCAGTCCTGAGCTGAGGAGGGGTGTCGAGGCCCGCCTGGCGAAGGAGGCCGGCCCTCTCGCGAGGCTCAGGATGAGGCTCGCCCGCAGGCTCAGCCTGCGCGCGTTCGGGAGGCTGGCGAGGGAGGCCTTCAGGATGAGGCTCGAGGAGCTCCTCTCGCGCAGGAGGCGCGAGGCCGAGGAGGAGGCGAGGGAGCTCGAGAGGAGGGCGGAGGAGCTCAGGAGGAGGAGGCTCGAGCTCGAGGGCGAGTACCGGAGGAGGGAGGAGGAAGCGACGAGCGAGAGGGAGAGGCTTCTCCGGGAGATGGGCAGGCGCGCCTCCGAGGAGCCCGAGAGGATGGTCCGCGAGAGGCTCGCCGAGGGGCTGGAGAGGTCGGGACTTCTCTCGAGGGACGGGAGGACCGGGGAGCTCAGGGTCACGGCGAGGCTGATCGACAGATTCGCCGACATCGCGCTCGCGGCCGAGCTGCGCAACCTGCCCCAGAGGTACTCGCTCGCGCTCGGGCGGGCCCCGCTCCAGCTCGGGACCTACGAGAGGGACAGGCTGAGGACGCTGGACGAGGTCTCCAGAATGGACATCGTCGAGAGCCTTGTGGAGGCGCGCCTCAGGCATCCCCGGAGCCGGACCCTGAGCGAGGAGGACGTCAGGGTGAACCGGGAGCTCTCGGGGGCGAGCCTGCACGTCGTTCTAGCCTTCGACAAGAGCAGCTCGATGGAGGAGAACGGGAGAATTCAGGCGGCGAAGAGGGCGGTGCTGGCGCTGTACAAGGCGGTGAAGAGGAGAGACCGGAGGAACGTCGTCGACTTGATCGGGTTCGACACCGAGGTCAGGCCGATGGACCTGGTTCAGGTCTGGGAGAGCCGGCCAGGCGGGTTCACGAACACGGGCGAGGCCATCAGGGTGGCGAGGGAGCTGCTCGCGCCAGCTCGCGCGGACCTGAAGATTCTCTACCTGATCACCGACGGCTACCCTGAGGCCTACACTGAGGGCGGGAGGGCGGTGGCGGGGGACTATGAGAGGAGCCTCGCCTACGCGCTCTCGCAGGCCTCGGAGCTCAGGAGGCTCAGGAACACGCGCCTCGTCCACGTCCTGCTCGAGCCGAAGGAGAGAATATTCGTCGAGGCCGCCGAGAGGGTCACAGCGGCCGCGGGCGGGAGGTTGATCACCACCGACCCGAGGAGGCTGGCGGCGGACATGCTCGCCGACTACTCTGAGGTCTCCGGGGAGGGCGTGAGGGCGGGGGGCAGGGCGCGGCGCGCCGCGGCCGCGGGGGCGGGGGGGTGAGGGGTTGGCGGAGTTCTAAATAAGCTTATCGATCCAGGTTGGCGGAGAGCTCGTTTCCCGAAATGACCTAGGGCCCGGGAGAGCGACCGGGGGATTATCTGGGCACTGCGTTCGCGTCGGGCAGGAAGATGCGTATCGAGGACACACCCCACGAGCTCAGGGTCGTCGGCCTCCACTCCTCATTCAATGATGTATTTCCCGGCCATCCCGGACAATTCTCCAAAATGGAGATCGTTGTTCCCGGAATATGGGCGGATTCCGGAAAGCCCTCTCATAAAGGACAAGGCTGCCGCTTGCGCGGAGAATCGGATAGCTCGTTCCGAAACTGGAGGCGGCTCCGGGCGCACTCGGGCCCCCGAAAAAACGTTTGTAGCCGGTTCTCCTGTTCCGTCCAGAGCAGGGGACTAGCTCAAGGGCTGAGCCGCTCGAAAATTTTCATGGCGAATTCTCATAAAATGCGATTGCAGTGGTCAATTAGGGTGGGCATGCTCTAAGGGCCGACTAATCGGATTACTGTTTCCAAAGGAACTGCAGGTATTAATATTAGAACCCGAGTAATAGGCTGCCTAGAAATCCTTAAATACTAAAAAAATTACCATCATTCTGTGCGCATTGTAAGCTATTCCACGGAAGAATAATTGTCTGTTTTGAGCGATCGTTTTCCTTGCCTCAATTTCATCACCCATGAGACGTTTCATGACGGAGAATACTGTCTCAATAATCGCCCGCCGATTGTATTTCTCTTTTGGAAAATTCTTCATAAGCATACGACGATACCGCCCATGAACCTCATCATCCCTGTGCTTCGACCGTCATAGAGGAATTATGCACTCTGCGCCGATAGTCTCTCGACAGAAGAAATGATGTGATTCTGCGTCATATCCCTTATCTGCGACCGTCGAAACAACGCGCTGCGGACCTGATGCCGAGTCGTTCAGAACAGGTTCGAAATCACGACTATCATTTGCTGGCCCTCGGCGAATCTTAATAGCGATGACCAATTGCTTGCGATGGTCTATGCTGAAGGTGGACTTGAGATACCTCCTCAATGGCCGCTTATCGTTTGTGCGCCTTTTACTATCGTGAGAGGTGCGGGAAAAGGTGAGGATATAATAATGGCTGGCCCGCCTTAGGCTGTAGCCGGTGGAATCAATGGCTATGTGGAGGTTTTTCAATTTGCAGAGAGAGGCGAAAGACCGGAGGATGCTCTTGAGCTGGGGCAGTTTGCTCCTGAGAGTGAACTTGTTTACTGTCGTGAAATGGAGTGTTCTGTTTTCTGGAAGTCTGAGCGCAGAGCGCAATTCGCTCCCAGCCGTCAGGAGCCAGTCCGCGAACCTTTCATAGCTCAATTGGAGATATTCTCTAAGCGCCGCCAGGGCTGTCAGGATATGGTTGTTGTAGATGTGGTTTGAGAATTTGCTGTTTTGGAGGGGCATACGGCTCCTTGAAACGGCCCTATTAACCTGTCGGACAAACTTTATCAGCCTTGAGAGCTTTTGGGACATGACAACGGCCCTCCTGTGTGTTGTGCTATAACTATATAGGGGGGCCCGTTGTTACATTTTTCGGAGGGTTTCTATACGGCCACTGCACCAATACCTTATTATCGGCCCGAGGAATTCTATGCACAGGAGTGAATTCATGAGGGCCCGGGAGCTATTCATTGTTGTCTCGCTCTTCCTCTCCGGAGCCGCCCCGACGGGAGCCGGTCCCGGAGAGCCCCTCTCCGGCGAGTTGGGCAGGGCGGAGGAGGACAGCCTAGTCTGGCTTAACCCCATCCCGACCGGCAGCACCCTCAACGCGGTCGCCTGGAGAGAGGGCGAGAGCAGGGCGCTGATCGCAGGTCAGGGGGGGACTGCACTCCTCCTCAGCGTCGCCCAGCCTCCATCGTTCAGCGCGCTCTCGACGGGGACGGACGAGGACCTTCACGCGATTGCGGCCCACCCCTCCCGGCCAATGTACCTTCTCGCGGGCGCGTCCGGGACCCTTCTCCTCTTCGACGGCTCGTCGTTCGCGAGTCTGGAGACGGGGACCTCCGTGGCCCTGAGGGCAGCGGCGTGGAGCCCCGATGGGAGCTTTGCCGTGATAGTCGGCGACCGCGGGACCCTCCTCGTCTACGACACGATTTCCGTTAGACGTGTTGAGAGCGGCACGGGCGCTGATCTCAGGGCGGTCGCGTGGGGCCGCGACTTTGCCCTGATAACGGGCGCGGGCGGCTTCGCCTGCAAATTCAACGGAAGCACCTGCGCACCCCTGAGCACCGGCGTCACCCAGAGCCTTAACGCTGTCGCGTTCAGACCCGACGGCTCCTACGCGGTCGTCGCGGGTGGGGGGGGCGCGGTGCTGGGCTTCGACGGCTCGGGCTTCTCGGTGCTCGGCACCGCACCTCAAAAGACATTTTACACGGCCGCCTGGAAGCGCGACGGCACGGCGGCTCTCATCGCAGGGCTGGACGGCGCAACCTACGGCGCCTCGGCCTACCTTCTCGACTCATCTGGGCTCCATGCCCTTGAGTGCAACCTGACTTTCGCTTTGAGGGGCGTGGTCTGGGAGCCGGGAGTGGACATCGCCCTCCTCGTCGGCTCGAGAGGCCTTGTGGCCGAGTACACGGGCGTGGAGTTCGTCGAGATTCCCTCGACCATGAGGTCCGACTTCAGCGACGCCGCTTGGAGGCCCGACGGGAGCTGCGCTCTCATTGTGGGCTCATCGGGGCGAGTGCTCAGGCTCGACGGAAGCGGACTACGGCAGCTCCAGAGCCCGGTCTCGGCCGAGCTAGCCGCCGTGGCCTGGCACCCAGGGGGGGGCTACGCCCTGATATGCGGCAGGGACGGCACCGTGCTCAGGTACAACCACTCCTCTTCCGTCATCGAGCTTCTGGAAACGGGCCTCGGGCTCACGGTCAACTACACGGGCGTGAGCTGGAAGCCCGACGGCTCGTATGCACTCCTCGTCGGAGACTTCGGGAAGCTCGTCGCCTACGACGGACGTGACTTTGTCCTGAAGCAGGTCGGCGGCGTAAACTATCTCGACGTCGCCTGGAAGCCTGACGGCGCCTACGCGCTCATCGGCGGCGTCAGCGGCACGCTCGCCAGATACGAGGAGCGCCACCTCCCCCCACCGCTCGACTTCTGCGTCACGAAGCTCACGGGCGCGGGCACGCCCGCCACGGCCTTCTTCTCGATATCCTGGCGCGGTGGCCCCTCCCCTGAGGCGATGGTCGCTGGCACGCAGGGTGTCGTGGCGAGGGTCAACGACACCGCCGTCCAGCAATTGCCCTCGGACACAACGGACACTCTCTACAGCATCGACTGGATGCCCGGAAGCGGATACGCGCTCGCCGGAGGCGTATACGGAAAGCTCCTGCTCTTCGTCAGCTACGGGTTCATCCACCCGCGCTCCGGGACCGACATTTCCTTCCTCGACGTCTCCTTCGCGCCGGACGGTTCCCACGCCCTCCTCGTGGGCCAGTCAGGTGCTGTGGCCAGGTACACCATCGCGCGCAGGACGGTGCCGAAGGCCGTCATATCCTCCCCGAAGGCGCACAGCGTCTTCGAGCCCGGCGCCTCCGTATATTTCGACGGCGCCAACAGCACACCCTCCTTCGGCGAGACCCTGCGCTTCGAGTGGGTCTCCAATATTTCGGGCGCGGTGGGCTCCGGCCCGAGGCTGAGGGCGGTGCTCCAGCCCGGCAGGCACCTCGTCACCCTCTTCGCGAATGACACGAAGGGGCGCTCCGGGAGCGCCTCGGTGCCGATAACGGTGTTAGCGCCCAACCGGGCGCCTGTCCCCATCATCGACTCCCCCGCCGATGGGTCGCTCCACAACGACACCGATGAGATTCTCTTCGACGGCTCGAGGAGCCACGACCCCGACGGCGACCCGCTGATGTTCTACTGGGTCTCGAGCAGGGACGGATTCCTCGGCGCGGAGCCCGCCTTCTACGCTAGGCTCAGCGTCGGGGAGCACCGGGTGACCCTGTGGCTGAGCGACGGCCCCGACTACAATGTATCCGCGACCGTCAATATCACAATCGTGCCCTTCAACAGACCCCCGGTGGCGCGCATCACCCAGCCCCAGAACGGCTCCACATTCACCACACGAGAGAGCGTGCGCTTCGACGCCTCCTCGAGCTACGACGAGGACGGTGACGAGCTATCATTCTATTGGGTCTCGAGCCTGAGCGGCCACCTCAGCTCCTCGGCGCGCTTCAGCCGCTCCCTAGCCGAGGGGAGCCACCGAATCACCGTCTGGGTGGACGACTCCAGGGGCGGGAACGCCTCGGCCTCCGTGGAAATCACCGTCGTCAGGGCGAACGAGCCCCCGGGCGTAAGCATTGACTTCCCGGCGGAGGGCAGTGTCCTGAGGGGCGAGGTGGAGTTTTCAGGGACGGCAAGGGACCCCGAAGGCGCGGCGGTCTCTGTCCAGGTCAGGCTCGACGAGGGCGAGTGGCAGGAGGCTTCCGTCGCGCAGGGGTCGACGGCCGCGGGCGTGGTTTGGAGCCACACGGTGAGCACAAGAGCGCTCCGCAACGGCCCTCACATTCTCGAGGCCCGCGCCTCGGACGGGGAGGTCTTTTCGGAAACCGCATCGCTAAACTTCACCGTCCACAACCCGGAATGGGGATTCTCGGTGTCGGTGGACTTCCCCCTAAACGCCACCACCGTCAGGGGGAGAATCACTATCGCGGGAACCGCCTCCCGCCTCGGCTCCTCAATTCAGCTAGTCGAGCTCAGGATTGACGACGGTCCCTGGAGACCCGCCACGGGCACTGCTTCCTGGGAGTACATCTGGGACACAACCAGCCTGAAGAACGGGTGGCACAGGATTACCGTCCGGGCATTCGACGGGACGGACCACTCGCCCGAGCTGACGCTCTTCCTCAAGGTTGAGAACCCGGGCGCCGAACCGGGCCGGGGTGAGCTGACCACCGCAGTGGTTGTTGGTATCGTTGCCGCTGGATTGGCCGCCGGAGGTTTCGTCGCTCTCCGGAGCCGTAGAAAAGAGGAGAAAATTGGGGAGCGCTGGACCACCCGGGGAGAGGAGGAGTGAGAAGGAGAGCCGGCCGCTCGAGAAACCTTGCCTATGGCCGCTTGGCCGTCGGGCAGTCAGCTCTCGCTACACAGCTCAGAGCTTCTTCGCCCCCTCAATGCAGGCCCTCACCATCGCCTCAATGTCCAGCTTCCCCTCCTCCTCCTCCACCTCACGGGCAGAGGCGGCCACCGAGGGCCTCGCCGGGACCGCCGTGCAGCAGGAGCCCGGTTGAATCGATATTTCGTAGGTGCCGATTCTCCGCGCAATGTCAACGATCTCCTGCTTGTCGAGACCTATCAAGGGACGGAGGACCGGTAGGGGAGAGGCGGTAAGCTCGGTGGCTAGGTTCTGGAGAGTCTGGGAGGCTACCTGCCCGAGAGACTCTCCCGTGACCAGCGCGGCCGCGCCCTCCCTGAGCCCGAGCGCCCCTGCAACGCGCAGCATCATTCTGCGGCAGAGGACGCAATGAAGACCCGGCCGGCATCTATCCAGGAAGATAGCGTGATTCGCGCCGTGGGGTGCGACGATGACGGGGACCGCGCGCCCGTGAAGCTCCGCAAGCCTCCGGGCCATCTCCCTCACTTTGGTGAGCTGGTGCTCCAGCCCGCCATAGGGCCGGTTGTCGAAGTGGACGGCTGTCAGGTCCGCGCCCCGAGAGAGCATCATGTGCGCTGCCACTGGGGAGTCGATTCCGCCGGAGAGGAGCGCGAGCAGCATCACGGGGAGCACACAAGGGGAGGGGAGGATAAAAAAATAGCGGCTTGGGGAGGGCCTGTGGACATGCACGGACTGGCTCGCTGATAGAATCAGCCAGAACCGAGCAATGCCACAGCGGCAACGGCGGCGAGAAGATTGAGGATGAAATGCCCGGCCATCAGCCCTAGAGCATTCTTCGTCCTCCAATATACAATGCCCGTCAGGACCCCGGCGAGCCCGATATAGAGTAGCGTCCCCGGCGGGCCCATCAGCCCCCGGAGCCAACCGTACTCGAGCACATGGCCGGCGCACCACGCGATAAACCCAGCCAGCAGACCCTGGCCCGGGCCCCACGCCCTCTCGACCTCGAGCTGGACCACGCGTCTGGTGAAGAAGTCCACGGACGAGACCTGCAGGAGGGTGAGCAGTGCCCAGAGACCGGCTTCGCCCGCGCCCATCCTGTAGGCCTCGAAATAGGCGCGGTTCGAGGGAATGACGAGGATAATGGGAGGGAGGAAAAGCTGGTAGGCGGCCGCGCCGGCCCAGAACCCTCGGTCAAGGCGGCCGAGTTCCGGCCTCCGGCCCCACAGGAGGAGCGCTCCGAGGGGAGCGACGAAGAAGCCGAGGAAGACCGCGAGCTCATGGGACCCCTTCCTCACCCCGATCGCGCTGAAGAAGAGCTCGAACCCAGAATAGACCGCGGAGCCAACGATGGACGACGTAAGAATCAGGAGCGCACTCATGATTCTTGGAGGCGGAGCTGGGCGGGATAGGGTCCGCGACCCGGGGGAGGTGGCCCCGGTGCGCATCATAGTCATAGCATCCCGCCGATGCCGGACATATCGAGGAAGTCCGCATCGCAGAAGACCACGCCCTCGCGCAACTCCGCCCCTCCGATTGTATTCGCGCCGTTGATCCGGGCCAGAAGGCTGGACCTCCACCAGAGGTCCAGCGCGCAGTCGCGCAAGGTGTCGTAGTAGACCTCCTCAAGCTCCTCCCCGAACCCCCCAGAGGCCGTGACGTGCGCGGCCGCCGCAAGAGTTGAGTCCCGACGGTTTAAGAGGTGGAGATACCTCCTGAGCTCCTCTTTACCAGCCGCGTCGAGCTCGAGAAGAGGAACATCCTCAAGGCGCCACCTGCCCGCCGGTGAGAGCGAGCCATCTTCGTGGAGGATATGTCTGGTGAGAGCCCCCGAGCGAATTCGGAAAACATGCCAGCTCAGGTCTGGGGAGAGGTAGATGGGGAGCTCCATGAGGTCGCGCGCGCCGAAGATGCCGATAGCTATCTCACGGGCCTCTTCTTCCTCGGCATGAATTCCATCGGGCCAGAGGTCGATCTCGGAGCTCATCGCCGCTCTGAGGGCGCGGGGGTCGGTGAGCATACCGGCGCGGCGAGCTCTCCGGGAGAAGCGGCTCCAGGCGGCCTCGGCTGAGGCGGACATCGTGCGCGCCCTCTCCTGCCCTTCAGAAAGGATTGCGTCGAGAATTTCTGTCAGTGGCACTGGGGCGCGTTGGATGCGCTCGTCCCGGTGTCCCAGCCCCGCAGGTGCCTCAGGGGGCGATGCAGAGCCGTTGAAGCGGCGCGGGCCCGCCTGGGCCGGCGGGAGAGACCATCCTCCCCCTCTTATCCCCCGACACGAGAGAATCGCACAGGCCTGGACTCTGTAAAGGAAGTGCACGCGGATGGGAAAGGCCCGGCAGTGGAAGGGCCTGCCCCCATAGTCCTGGCACCTTCTGTCCTTGAGCAGGGTGCAGGCGCCCTGGCCGCCC
The DNA here is from genome assembly GCA_038851035.1 of Thermoplasmata archaeon. Classification (NCBI taxonomy): domain Archaea; kingdom Methanobacteriati; phylum Thermoplasmatota; class Thermoplasmata; species Thermoplasmata archaeon. The sequence continues at coordinate 14,114 of JAWCLH010000017.1, read as the reverse complement.
TGGAGGGCCAGATGGAACGAGCCCCACCGGCGCTCCACAGCGTTCGGCCTGAGTGACAGGAAGCGCTCGAGCTCGCTGTTCAGGAGTTCCGGGGGACAGAGGCAGCAGTATGCACAGCTCTCTGGGCAATCGAGCACCAGCCCCTCCAGCTCGCTTCTGTCTAGCGCTCGAAGGCTCGCGACTCCATCTCGGTCGCCCCCAGCTCTGATGTCGGTCATATCGACCCGCTAATGCCCGCGCACTGGATATTTTTTGCGGACGGCCCTGTGGGGCATTGGGCAGGGCGCGAGAGAGGGTCTTATAATAATATATTCTGGAAAATATTAAATGTCATAATGGGCATCCAGCACTGCCGGTCTGGTGTCCTGTGTGCAGTCAGGCGAGAGCGCAGGGCTGAGCTCCTCGAGGCTCTGGGAGGCTCAGGAGAGCACAAGGGTGCCCATCGAGGGCTACGGTCTAGCCCTGGGCCTTTCACGCGGTGGCAGGTACCTCGCGCTTGGCGGGATGGTCCCCGGACAGCACGGCTACATTGCCCTCTACGACGGCGCGGGCAAGCTGAACTGGAAGCACAAGACAAGAGAGGCAATATCCACCGTCGGCATCTGCAGGAGCGGGGACTACCTCGCCACAGCCTCGGACGACAACAACATCTACTTCTTCGGCAGGAGTGGCCTCCTTGAGTTCAAGCACGAGGTTGGCCGCTTGGTGAAGTGCCTCGCGCTCTCGGAGAACGGGGACTTCATGGTCGCGGGGGGGGAGGACAGCAACCTATACTTTTTCGACAGGAAGCGCCAGATAAAGAAGTTCGCCTGGAAGTACAGATTCGAGGACAGGGTGGTCTCGGCCGCGATATCGGCCGACGGCCGTGTGACGGTCGCGGGCTCGGCCGATAGGACCGCTGCCTATCTGGACGCCACGGGACAGCTTCTCTGGGCGCACGAGGCGCGGGACTCTATGGACGCCGTGGCGATTTCATCTGATGGGGGCGTAGTGGCCCTCGGCTCGAGCGACCATAAAGTTTACCTGTTCAGCGGCACGGGGATACCCCTAGCAACCCACGACTGCGGGGCACCCGTGAGCGCGCTGGCGATGTCTTCGAGGGGCGATTGCGTGGTCGCGGCCGCGGGGCGAGAGCTGATATGCCTTGACGCTCAGGGCCTCAGGGTCTGGTCCTGCAGTCTGGGCGCAAATATAGTGAAAATGGTCGCCTCTGGCTCCGCGGACTGCGTCTTGGCCTCCACGGGCGACAATGTTGTCCACTTCGTGACGAGGCCCGGCTTCGTCGGCTGGAGGTACTCCGCCAAGGGCGCGGTCTATGCAATAGCCATCTCTGACGATGCGGGGCTCGCGGCCTTCTGCGGCCCCATGGAGCTCGTCATTTTTGACATCGCTCAGGTCGCTAGGGAGCTGATCTCCAGACACCAATCCGCGGTCACGGTCGCAAAAAAGGGGGGGCATGACGTCTCCGTGCTGGAGGCGTCGCTCAGGCAGGCTACCGCCGGAATGGGGGCTAGGAACTACCCCTCGACAATGGAGGCCCTGAGCGAGGTCCGAAACGGGCTGGAGGCGCTAGAGAAAATCGCTCTTGAGAGAGAGAAGCTCCGCAGGGATACCGCGGACGCCCTCTCGAAAATGATTCTTTTTATTGATGAGCTGAAGGCGGGGGTGGAGGGGAGGGGGACCGAGGGGACCGGGGTTCTCGAGAGGCCTGAGCCTAGAATCGCCGAACTGGACGGGCTTGCGGAGAAGGCGGAGGCGTCCTTCCAGAGTGGCATGTTCACAGAGGCCCTCTCTTTCATCCGGCAGGCCGAGGAGCTAGTGCAGCTCATCAGGCAGGAGCGAACCGCAAGAGCAGAAACGAGAAAGGAGCTCGAGGCGGTGGCCGAAAGAATTCAGGAGGCGGCCAAGCTCGATGTCGATGTGTCCGAGGCAAAGAGCCATCTCGAGGCCGCGCGCGGTAGCCTGAAGCTGGGGAACTTCCGGGAGGCCGCAGAGCTGGGCAGGAAGGCCCTCGCATCCCTCACGGAGGCGCGGGCGCGGAGTCCGCGCGCGATGGAGGCGGAGCTGGAGAGGGCGCTCGAAATTCTATCCTCGCCGGGAGTCACCGAGGTCGGGCTCGCCGAGGCCCAGGCCGCGCTCGAGCTCGCCGCGCCCCTTATCATAGAGAGGAGGGAGTTCCTCACCCTGGCCGACAGCTACGAGAGGCTCGCCCAGGCATGGGCGAAGCGCCCCCGTGGCCCATCAACCGCCGCCGCTTATGAAAAAGCGATGCGGACCGCAATGGTCGCCTACATCGACGCCGGGAAGCCGGACCGCGCTGTCGCCATTGCGAAGCAGCTCGAGGACTGGGTCACGGCCGCCAAACTGTTGACGAGGATGGGTGACAGGGATCGTGCTGGTGAGGCCTGGACCCGCGCGGCCACGGCGAAGAAACCCAAGCCCTTAGTTCCCGACGAACTGAAGTCGCGAGTGGAGGGCTACATGGCCCAGTCGCGCTTCCTAGATGCCGCTGAGGAGCTGGCGAGGGCGGGCTTTCTTCTGGAGGCGTCGAGGGTCCTCAGGCGGGAGAAGCCCGAGGCGCGCGCAGTGGCCCTGATGCTGCGCCTCCTTTTCCAGCTTCAGGACTTCGAGACAATGCTCGAGATGTGCCGAGAGTATCTGCCGGCGCTGAGGAGGGAGGCGAGGGACACCGGCGATTCGAAGGACCTAGCGGTGTACGCGCAGGTTCTCGTCGGGGCGCTCGAGGTGGCCAAGCTGCTGAACTCCCCGGAGGAGGCGGTGCTCGCAAGAGAGCTCGACGAGCTCGTGCAGGACTATACCCGGGCCATCGCAAGGGACGAGCTCAGCGCCAACGAGCTGTGCGACCGCATCGTGCTATACCACCACCTGACGGAGAGGAATTGGAAGGCGGCGGAGAGGCTGGCGGAGCTAAAGGGCGGGGAGTTCTGGGACCACATCAAAGGGGCGCTGGGGGCCTGGAGGGACGTGAATGTCTATCTCTTCAGGGAGGAGATTCACGGCATCGCCCGACCCGCCGCCGCCTGTCGCCACTTGACCCAGCCCCTCCCGGAGGTTGTCTCCACGGGAGGTGTCCACGAGGCCCTCTCCGAGATGGCCCCGTTCAACCTGCCGCTCCTCATATTTCAGCTATTGGACCAGTATTCCAACAGAGAGTATCTCGGAGCATTGGTCAGGCACGGCGACGCCTCCCTTGCCGCCGGCAGGGAGAACGAGGCAATCAACTGCTATCAGAAGGCGCTCGCCTGTGACACATTCGGTCTCCTCGACACACGCAGAATTAACCTGAGGCTGGCCGGTATATACCTCCAGAGAGGCGGGGAACAGGAGGCCGCGCCCCATCTAGAGGCCGCTAGGGCGGGGAGGGAGGCCGCACTAGCGGAATACAGGGCGGTGCGCGGAATTCGGGCCGAACCCCCACCAGCCCCGAAGGCGGCAGGAGCCGCCGCCCCCTCCCGGCCCTCCAGGGCGACCTGCCCGAGGTGCGGAAACCAGATTCCTGTAACAGCCATCCGCTGCTTCAAGTGCGGTGCTACAGTCAAATAGGGGGTGCTATTCTTGACTGGGTTTCTGAAAAACGCTCGCAGAGTTATCATAATGGGCGCCGCTGGGAGGGATTTCCACAACTTCAACATCGCTTTCAGAAACGACCCCTCCCACCAGGTTGTCGCCTTCACGGCCACCCAGATACCGGACATCGCAGGCCGGGTCTATCCCCCAGTGTTGGCCGGGCCACTCTACCCCGAAGGAATTCCCATTCACCCCGAAGAGGAGCTGCCCAAACTGATAAAGCGGCACAAGGTGGACGAGGTCATCTTCGCCTACAGTGACATCAGCCACGTAGAACTGATGCACAAGGCCTCAATGGTGCTAGCGCTGGGGGCCGACTTCCGCCTGATGGGGACCACCCCAACAATGCTACGCAGCCGGCTGCCGGTGATATCGGTCTGTGCGGTCCGGACGGGCGCTGGAAAGAGCCAAACAACACGGGCGATATCGAGAATTCTAAAAGAGAGGGGATACAGGGTCGTCGCGATAAGACACCCGATGCCCTACGGGGACCTCTCAAGGCAGGTCGCCCAGCGCTTCGCCTCGTTCGAAGACATGGACAGAGAAGACTGCACCATTGAAGAGAGGGAAGAGTACGAGCCCCACATCGCCAACGGCGTGGTGGTGTTCGCGGGCGTAGATTACGAGAAAATACTCCACATGGCCGAAAAGGAGGCCGATGTGATTATCTGGGACGGAGGCAACAACGATACCTCCTTCTACCACTCCGACCTCCACATCGTAATCGCAGACCCATTCCGCCCCGGGCACGAGGTTACCTACCACCCGGGCGAGACTAACCTCAGGATGGCGGACGTCGTGATTATCAACAAAGTCGATACGGCGGATGGAGAAAATGTGGAGATCGTCAGAAGAAACATCAGAGCCGTCCGGCCCGGCGCGATCATCATCGACGCCGCCTCCCCCCTGACAGTCGAGGGGGACGGGAAGAAAATACAGGGCAAGAGGGTGCTGGTGGTCGAGGACGGCCCGACCGTGACCCACGGGGGAATGAAATTCGGCGCTGGGTTCATCGCGGCGAGGGAGTTCGGGGCGGCGGAGATAGTGGACCCCAGGCCATACGCAATCGGCTCGATAAAGAGCACCTACGAGGCCTACCCGCACCTCGGCACGATTCTGCCGGCGATGGGCTACACCGACCCCCAGTGCGAAGAGCTTGAGCAGGTGATTAACTCCGCGCCATGCGATCTCGTGATATCCGGAACGCCCATTGACCTGAGCCGCGCTATAAAAGTGAAGAAGCCGATAGTTCGCGTCAGGTACGAGCTTCAGGAGATCGGCAAGCCGGATCTGAAGGAAGTCATGGACAAGTTCATCGCCAAAATGAAGTCCGAGGGTAAGCTGAAATGATGAACCTGCACAACCACACCACTTACTCCGACGGGAGGTTCAGCCCGCGCGATATTGTCGAGGCCGCTATTCACGCAAGGCTGAAGGTCGTGGGAATCTCCGACCACTACAGGACCACCAGGAAGCGCTCCATCGTGCCCTCCGCTTTGGAGGATTATATAGAGCACGTCCGGAGGCTGGCGGCGCAGTACAGGGACCGAATTCGCGTCCTCGTCGGGGTGGAGATAGACGCCTGCCACGAGAGGACGCAGGATCTAGAATACCTCCCCTACAACCTCTTGAACAAGCTTGACTTCGTCCTCTTTGAAAACGTGCAAGACGAGGAGGCGGGCGGGATGGGCCTCTGGGAGCTCTTCGATAAGAGGAAAGAGCTCGAGCCCCCCGTGGGGCTGGCCCACAACGACATCGGCCGCAACTTCGCCGAGGTCGATCCATCAGTTCTGATACCAGTGCTTGAGACGAACAAGCTCTTCCTCGAGCTCTGCCCAAGCCCCCGCCACGCAAGGCTCCAGACGCCGCTATACAGGCACTCCGCCGCCTTCTTCTCTCGGCTCAGGGGGACAAAGGTCGGCCTCTCGATAGGCACGGATACTCACGATAGCCTCGAGGAGGTTGGAGCGGTCCAAGACCCCCTTGAGTTCGTGAGGGAGCTCGAGCTCGTGAAGAACCTTATAGACTGGACGGAGGAATGAGGCCTCTATACCGGGTGTTGGCGCGGCGCATCCTCACCCGCCCGGGCGAAGCCGCCGCAGGCCCGCAACGAGCATCTCAGCCACCCGGGGGGGCTCTCGCTCCTCTGCCCTCGGCCGTTCCTCCGTTAAACCGCCCATTGCGGTCCTCGCTCTTGCCGTCTTCTCCCCGGTCCCCGCCGTCGCCGCCTATCTGGCTCTCCATGGGCCCCTCCTCCTCTGGCCCCGCGGGCTCTGCCTCGGGCGGTGCGCGGGAGGACCTCCTCCAGATGAGCGCCGCAATGGCTGCGACGAGCACTACCAGCGCGGCTGCTCCCCAAAGCACAGCCGGGTCCAGTTTGTGCGCCGGCTGGGGCGAAGGCACCCTCACCGCTGTTACATTGATGGTCAACTCGGCGACACCGACATCCCCCTCAGGGTCCGAGACCTCCAGCCTTACCCGGAACGAGCCCTCGCCGTTGTAGACGTGCTCCGCGTCCCTCCCCTCCCACTGAGAACCATCGCCGAAGTACCACCTAAACCTCAGCTTCAGCGCGTCCGTGGGCGTGTCGTTTCCCGAGCCCCTAAAAGAGACCCTCTCCCCCACACGCGCCTCCATCCTGTCGGCTGAGGCGCTCGCCGTCGGCTGGAGGTTCCTGACCCTGATCTTGATTGATGAGTCCTCCCCCGTGGCGCCGTCGTTGTCGGTCACGACGAGTCTCACTGTGTAGGTTCCGGATTTTACGAAAACGTGCGAGACCTCGATGCCCTCCTCCTCCGAGCCATCACCGAAGAACCAGCGATACGTCAGGCTGCTCATGTCCGAGGGAGTATCGGTGGAGTTGGCCGCGCTGAACCAGACCTCGGTGTCCTCGTCAACATTTCGGAGGGCCGAGCTCGCGACCGCGACGGGTGGCAGGTTCCTGACCTCGATGACGAGCGGTCGGGTGGTGAACCTCGCGCCCTGGTCGTCGCGCACGGAGAGCGTGACCTCGTAGGTCCCCGCGGAGGGGTAGGCGTGGCTCGCCTCAGGGACGGGAGACCAATCCGACCTGCTCCCGTCTCCGAAGTCCCACCTGTACTCGAGCAAGGGGAGGTCCGAGGGCGTGTCCCTGCCCTCGCCCGTGAACAGAATCGTCTGGTCCTCCGCGGCCTCGCCCCCCTCGCTCAGAATCTCGGCCGTGGGCGGGGAATTCTCGACGCGGACCACCGTCTGCTCACTTCCCGTGTCGCCGTCGTCGTCTCGCGCGAAGAGCGTGAGTGTGTAGGTCCCCTCCACGGCGTAGGCGTGGGAGGCGGCGCAGAGCTCGGACCATTCCGTTCTGTTGCCGTCTCCGAAGTCCCACATGTACATCAGATAGGGCAGGTCAGAGGGAGTGTCGGCCCCCCAGCCCTCGAAGGTTAGGAGGTGGTCCTCACTTGCGCTCAGCTCCTGGCACTCGGGATTGATGTGACAGACGGGAGGAGGGTTGATGACAGTGACATTTACTGCGCCCTCGGCCATCATTGACCTCTGGTCCCTGACAAAGAGTCGGGCGGTGTAGATTCCTTTCGCCGTGTAGGCGTGACGCGCACTAGGGTTGGTTGACCAGGCGGTCGAGTTCCCGTCTCCGAAGTCCCATTTGTAGACAAGGGTCGCGGCGTCCGAGGGCGTGTCGCTCCCCCTACCGGTGAACTGGACCTCCTCGTCCTCGAGAGCGCTCACGGGCTCCATGACCGTCACCGTCGGGGGCACATTGCGCACTCGCACGACGAGTGTGTCGGAGGCCACCGCGCCATCGTCGTCCCTCACGCTCAGCCTGACTGTGTACTCGCCGGGCGCGGTGTAGGTGTGGTTCGCGAGAGGCGAGGCGCTCCAGCCCGAATGAGAGCCGTCGCCGAAGCTCCAGTTGTACTGGAGGCCTCTCGACATGTCGCCCTGGGTGTCGGTCGAGCCGCTCCCGTCGAACCGGACGAGCTCGTCCATCGCGGCGCTGATGTCCGGGCCAGCCTCCGCAACCGGGGGGGCGTTGAGGACAGTGACGACCACCGGTCCGTACTCGACCCCGATGCCGCGGTCGCTCCAGGCGCGCAGTCTCGCGTGATAGATGCCGCTTTTGCTGTATGAGTGGCTGGCGCTTCCGCCGACCTCAGAAGCCCAGTCATAGGTGTTGTCGGAGGTGAAGTCCCATTCATATTTCGCTATGCTCCCGCCCTCGACATTCGCGCTGGCACTGAAGGAGACCGGCTGGTCCTCGAGAGGAGAAGGGGGGCTCGCGGAGGCGGACAGGACGCGTGGGACCGGAAGAGAGCTTTCGGTTATGTTCAGGGTTGTGTTGACTGAAACCCCGGTGAACTTCTCGATTCTCCCGCAGGGCCACCTGACCTCGACCCAGTCTATGGAACTCCGGTTGTAGAGGCCGAAGTGCTGAACGAGCGAGTTCTGCGAGCCGTGGCATCCCATCCCCCCCTCGACCTCGCGAATCTGCGTGAGATTCCCCGATTTCACCGTTACCCGTGCTCCTATCGCCGCGCGGTTGCAGTCCCTCCCCACCAGCCTGACCTTCAGCCAGCTGTTCGAGTTGCCGCTGTTGCGGTAGAGGTGGAGGGCGTAGGTACCCTGGTTCTCCCCAACATACGGGCTCTTCCCGCCCGTCAGGAGGTCCAGGTCCCCGTCGTTGTCGTAGTCGCACCAGACGCCGGCGTAGGTGTTGTAGACCCTCATACCGAGCTCCCCGGCCCTGTCGGTCCAGTGGCAGCTCCCGTTCCCAGCCCCGTCCTGCTCGTAGAGGTACGAGTAGGCGTAATTGAGGTCGTAGACCTGCGGTATCCAGAGGTCAAGGTCACCGTCGCTATCGAAGTCGCCCCACGCGACACCATCGAAGAGCTCGTCGCCTTGAAAGACTCCCGAGCCTCCGATTGGCTTTATGGGAATTCCACAGGTTGCCCGGATGTCCGTGAAGTTGTAGAAGGGCGCGCCGTTGTTTTTGTACATCTTTGAGTCGTCGCACACATAGCCCCTGATATCGTACTGTCCCGAGCCGTAAGGGCCGACGTACTTGTGCACCAGATTGGTCGTCCAGAGGTCAAGGTCTCCGTCGCTGTCGAAGTCGGCCCACGCGGACCCTATGGTATGGCCGTAGTTGGGGCCCCAGTAGCGCTGCGTCTGGGCGTCCCAGTAACGGTAGGGGTCGTAGACGCCCGCGCACCCCAGCTCCCTGCCCATCTCGGTGAAGGTGCCGTCGTGGTTGTTGACGTATAGGTAGTTTGGGCTTAGGCGGTAGTTCGACACATAGATATCCAGCCAGCCGTCATTGTTGAAGTCGGCCCAGGCGACTCCTCTCCCATAGTAAGGGTGGTCCCCTTCGCTCAGGTTGGCTGAGATGGTTGCGTTGGTAAATGTTCCGTCGCCGTTGTTTTTGTAGAAAATGTCAGGGAAATATATCGGATTCCCTCCGTTCCAGTCCTCTCCATTGGCGACGTAAAGGTCCAAATCGCCGTCGCGATCATAGTCGCCCCAGCCAGCGGCCGTTGTCGGGAAGGTGTCCCTGAGGTTGCCCGCGGCCACCGTTACATCGGTGAACGTCCCGTCGCCATTGTTCCTATACAGTTTGTCGCTCGCGGTCCCGCCGGCGTAGAAGTCGAGCCAGCCGTCGTTGTTGTAGTCGCCCCAGGTGCCGCTCGTGAATGACCCTGAGAGGCCCGCGGCCTGTGTGACTTCCGTGAAGTCCCAGCCCGGGGGACCGTTGTTGCGGAAGAGGCGCGAGCCCTGCACGAGAAGGTCCTCGTCGCCATCGCGGTCGTAGTCTCCCCACGCGAGGAAGTTCGCGCTCAGGCCTGACAAGCCCGCCGATTCGGACACGTTTGTAAATGTGACTGTCGCTGGTCTGGGAGCGGGAGATGCGTCCCCCGTGTGTCCGACCCCGACCTCGCTGAGGGGAGGGACCAGAACAAAAGCCGTCAGCACCATGGCATACAATACCTGAGCCCTTGAGGTCATTCCCCTCACCCACCTTATCATTATCCCATATACTATTTCATAAATACTATTTCACAATGTCGCTCGCTTCCATTAGCTTCCTGACCACAACGCGCATACCTGGACTAAGTATCTCGCGGCTCCAGCCCTCCCAGAAGTGCTCCAGCGCCCTTCTCGGGTGCCCGGCCTCCTCGTACTCCCTCGCCTGTGCTAGCATCTCGAGAACGTCCGCCTCTCTGACCAGCCGGGCCTCGGGCGTCTCGCCCTCCGCATATTCCCTCCAGAGCGCCAGGGCCTCCTCGCTCCCGAGGGCCCTGACAGCCTCCTCCTCCAGCCGCAGCTTCTCTTCCCGGGCCACACCGGAGCGGGGCGTTATATCCCCGACCATCGCCTCGCCGATGTCGTGGACGAGGGCCATCCTGACAGCCCTCAGGGTGTCCACCTCCGCTCCCCTGTAGAAAGCGACGATGAGCGCAGTGCGGAAGCAGTGGTCCGCCACGCTCTCCACCTTGCCCACAGGGACTCCCGCCTCCACCCAGCCCTGCCTCTTCACCAGCTTCAGCTTCCCAGCAGACCTTACCAGCCCAATATCCAGCATGCGCTCTGAATCGCTCCTTCTCGGCATAACCCTTCTGGAAAGGGTTAATACCACCCGCCGAATTCGTGCGCCGATGCCCCTGAGGTACGACCTCCCGCTCTACAGACCGCCAGTCGAGGCGTGGTCGCTGATTCTCCAGCCCACGATCGGCTGTCCCCACAATAAATGCACCTTCTGCTTCGCCTACAAAACGAAGCGCTTTCGCATCAAGAAAATGGATGAGATAAAAGCCGACATCGCCGAGGCGCTGAAGGAGTATGGCCCCCACGTCCGCTCTGTGTTCCTGGCAGACGCCAACACAATAATAATGAAGACCGACCAGCTCGTCGAGCTCCTTGGGGAGATAAAGCGCGCATTCCCTGGCGTCCTGCAGATCGCCTCCTACGCGGGCGCGAAATTCGTCCTTCGAAAGACGCCAGAGGAGCTGAAGAGAATTCGCGAGGCAGGGCTGAGCAAGGTGTATATGGGGGTCGAATCCGGCGACCCCATCGTTCTCGAGAGGGTAGGCAAGGGAATTACCCCCGGGGAGACCCTCGCCGCCTGCCTGAGGGTGAAGGAGGCGGGCCTCCTTCTCTCCACGACGATAGTCCTCGGTCTTGGAGGAAGAGACAGGTGGAGGGAGCATGCCACCGCCACGGCAGAGCTTCTAAATAAAATTCAGCCGCACGAGCTCAGGCTCCACACTCTGATGCTCGACCCCGGCGCGCCCCTCTATCAAGAGTTTCTCCGCGGCGTCTTCAGGCCCTCCGGAATGGAGGAGGTGGTCAGGGAGACCCGCCTCCTCTTCGAGAGCCTAAGCCTCGACTGCCTTCTGTACAGTCACGGCTCGAACTATCTCCTGCTTCAGGGCAAGCTGCCGGAGGACAAAGAGTATCTCCTCGAGACCATTGATTCTGCATTAACGAAAGAGGGGCAAAGAGCGCTCCGGGCCGCGGGAATTCTGCAGGATGAGATGGAGAGGGCGATATGAATGAGCATTGAGATGTTCATCCCCATTGTGCTCGGGAAGGGATGTCTTCCCGGTAATCCCGTGTCCCGCGCCAGCTCGGCGTGGCATTAGAGCACCTGTCCACCGCTCCTCCGGATGAGCGATTGGTGCTGTGAGGGGAGCGGTGTCCGCACCTATCCTAGCTCTCCCGAGCTGACGGGCCGGATGCCCCTCTCCATGAACCAGGCCTCCATCTGCCTGAGCAGCGGGCTCCTGATGGCCTTCTTGTGGAAGTAGACGAGCTCCGCGCCCGGCGTGGCCTCAATCATCTTTTGTAGTAGGTCCGGCCTGAAGCCCTGCTCCAGAACGTACGAGGGAAGCATGTGGCCGAAGCTCACCCTCCTCTCCCACGCCACATCCGAGATCCGTGGAACGTAGTGCCCGCCCCCGACGCCCAGCGCGACTGGCTCCTCCGGGGGCTCCGAGAGAATCGATCCCTCTATCGCCGCGGCCAGCGCCCGCGCCGCCTCCCCATCCCTCCACGCGGTCTCGTCACTCCCAATCTCGATGTAGAACGATGGGGTCGAGAGGAAAGGGCCGTGGTGCGTCGCCTCTAGCGAGACCTGATACTCGAGCCCCGCCTCCCCCGCCACTTTTCGCATGAGTCTGTAGGCGAGGGTCATCTCCCGCGGCGCGGCCGGGACCAGCGCCCCCTCACGGCCACCGTAGTCCGCCCTCCCGAAATTCCCTATCGGATGGGCGGTCAGCGTCCTCAGGTTCGATGCGCTGGTGTGCCGAGAGGCGAACACGACAAGGGAGGGTCGCTCGCCGAGCGCGCTCGCGAACCTTGCGTCGATATCGTCGTAGTAAAGGTGGTGCGAGGGAATCGTGACCAGCGCAACCTTTCCTTTCCTGAGCACGGGCGAGCCCTCGAAAATACCTCCCTCCGTCCAGCCGCCGAGCTCGAGGAGCCGGTCGGTGATGTTCACGCTGGCGGGGTCAGTCGACGAGCGCACGAGGAGCTTCATGGTCCTTTCTCCCGCGCGATAATCGCCTATTGATACAATAAAATTGTTCTCTAGGCCCGGCAGGGGATATCGGCGGGCTCGCAGCCGCTGCCCATCAAACGGCAGGGGATGAGGATATCACGCGTTCTGGAATTTAAAACGCCATTGCTAATATACCCCCACATCTATCATGATTTCGGGCATGCGCCTCTGGACGGGATGGGGCGGGCGCCCCTCGCTGGGGACCGCATTCAAAAAACGAGGCGCGCATCGGTGAGCGCTACCGTCTCTGCGGGCCGGTAGATCAGCTGGAAGATCGCCACACTTGCAATGTGGAGGCCTGGGGTTCAAATCCCCACCGGTCCATACCGAACTTTCTTTCTGCGCAATCGTTGCCAGAAAGTTCGACAAAGAAGGCTTCGCATGTGCCGGGCGCAAAACTGCGCCCGGCACCCCCTCGGGCGCCATACGCCCTCGGCTTTAGTAGTAAATTCGCCATCAACCACCCGCGCACCATCGACGGCTCGAACACGGCAAGGCAGAAGGCCTAACAGAGCAAATTGTGAATAAGAAAATTGTGAGTAAGAAATATTATATATTCAGAGCGGAATAGCGCCTCACCAATCTCTCCGGGGGTTAATGTCATGTCCCACTGTGGAGGCCTCTGCGGGCCGGGTCGGGGGACGGCTTTCTGGGTCGTCAGCATCGCACTAGCGTTCCTGTCCTGGGGCTCATCAAACGGTTTATTCCATGCAGGCGAAGATGACCACACAACTGAATTCATTCCATGGTGGAACTACGCCTGGGGCTACAGGGCTCCGCTGACGTTGGACAACAGCCAGAACTCCGAGACCCTGACGAACTATCCTGTGAGAATTAACATCAGCGCGGGACTACAGGCGCTGGTTTCCTCCGGCAAGCTCAAGGTCGACCTAGCGGACCTGAGGTTCATAGACTGTGATGGCGCCACGGAGCTGAGCTACTGGCTCGAGCCCGGCGGGGACATATGGCTGAAGGTGCCTAGCATACCTTCCCGCTCCTCAAAGGTTGTGTACATGTACTATGGAAACCCCTCGGCCCCGCCGGTCTCTAGCGGAGACAAGGTCTTCAATTTCTTCGACGACTTCAGCGGCAACAGTCTAGACACTTCAAAGTGGCTGCTTATCCACCCAGGCTCCTATTCAGTTTCTGATGGCTTCTTCACCATTTATGCTGACGGAAGCCTCCAGCCAGGGAAGGCGATTGCACTAAAAGCTTCCACGGAGAACTACTACATCCTGCGGTCAAAGTTCAAGATAACCGGCGGCTATGACAAGGACGAGAGAATTGGCCTAAGCATTAAGACAGGGACAAGCGATGGAAGGGGCTACAACTATGTTCTTCGCGGCTTCACGGCTTTGAACGAAATATCCTTCCTTGATGACTTTGTCAGGTGGGACTCAAGACCAGGGAACTGGGCCAAGAATACTTGGTACATCGAGGAAATATACCACGATGGCTCGAGCGTGAGGGCGAGGCTTAACGACGGGGAGTGGCAGTCGGTCGGCTGGAGCGGTAGAGCTGGCTATCCAGCGCTGAATTTCGGCTCCTACGACGGCTCCTCCGTCTGGGATTGGGCCCTCGTCCGTCCCTACAAACCCCCGGAGCCGAAGGCGAGCCTCGGGCAGGAGGAGAGGCCGGTGAAGTTCAGGAGCTTCTCGGTCGCCCCGGTGCTCCTCGACGAGGGGGACACAGTCGAGCTCAACGCCACGTTCGAGAACCCCGCGCCCGAGGAAATAAGAATTCGGGTCTCAATCCACGACGGCGAGAGCTTCGAGGGCTCGCGAGAGATATACGGCACGGAGCTGGCGCTTGTGCCGCAGGCCGAGACTGAAATGAATTTCACCTGGATTCCCGAGGGCGGGAACCACACCGTCTGGCTGGCGCTCATGGGCACACCGCTCGCCTCAAGGACGCTCTACGTGAACCGCTACCCGGTCCTGAGCCCGATAATGGACCAGGTCGCGAGCCAGGGGAA